>NZ_JAAKNE010000069.1:0-22233 GCF_049170755.1 Aeromonas sp. 604176 | reverse complement strand
CAGAAGTGAAACGCGGTAGCGCCGATGGTAGTGTGGCATTCGCCATGCGAGAGTAGGACACTGCCAGGCACCCAATTTCAAGATTACGCCCAGCGTGGTCTTTACCGGTTAGTGTGCTGATATGGCTCAGTCGGTAGAGCGCATCCTTGGTAAGGATGAGGTCCCCAGTTCGATTCTGGGTATCAGCACCATTAAATAGAAAGCCTCCCTGAAAAGGGAGGCTTTTTTGCATCTGTCATTTTTGTGATATCCCCTTACATTCCCTATTCCCACAACCCCCTCTGCTTGCAGCCGACACTGTTTATCTGCTGATTTGAGTCCCGGTGTGTTACTCATTTGACTGTTATTGATGGTTTTATCCAGAGATTTAACCATGATTGATTGACGTAAAACGTTTTACATGTAAAATCCGGCGCGTTTTGCCTATTACGTGGAGAAAGAGCATGGCGCAGGATAACGAATACTGTTTGGGGGCGGTACCCGCCAAAGGGCGCAAAGGTGTGCTGTCGTTGATGCTGGTGATGCTCGGCCTGACCTTCTTCTCTGCCAGCATGTGGACCGGTGGTGCGCTGGGCACTGGGCTGGTGTTCGATGACTTCATCAAGGCGGTACTGATCGGCAACTTGCTGCTGGGTATCTACACCGCTTGTCTCGGTTATATCGGTGCCTCAACCGGTCTCTCTACCCATCTGTTGGCGCGCTACTCGTTTGGGGTGAAAGGTTCCTGGCTGCCATCCCTGCTGCTGGGTGGCACTCAGGTCGGCTGGTTTGGCGTGGGCGTGGCGATGTTTGCCCTGCCGGTACAGAAGGCGACTGGGATCGATGTGAACTGGCTGATCGCCATTTCGGGCATGTTGATGACGGTGACCGTCTACTTCGGGATCTCCGCCCTGATGGTGCTGAGCTTTGTGGCCGTGCCGGCCATTGCGCTGCTCGGCGGTTACTCGGTCTGGCTGGCGGTGACCTCGACCGGTGGCATGGCGGCGCTGCAGCAGGTACAACCGACCAATCCTATCGAGTTCACCACGGCGCTGACCATGGTGGTCGGTTCCTTTATCAGTGCAGGAACTCTGACCGCCGACTTTGTCCGATTTGGTCGCAAACCCTGGGGCGCCGTCATGATTACCATGGTGGCGTTTTTTTTGGGCAACACGCTAATGTTCGTCTTCGGCGCAGCCGGTGCGGCGGTGACAGGGCAGGCCGATATATCGGAAGTGATGTTGATGCAGGGTTTACTGATCCCCGCCATTCTGGTGCTGGGCCTCAATATCTGGACCACCAACGACAACGCGCTCTATGCCTCCGGCCTCGGTTTTGCCAACATTACCGGCCTCAAGAGCAAGCCGCTCAGCGTGATCAACGGCCTCATCGGTACCGCTTGCGCCCTCTGGCTTTACAACAACTTTGTCGGCTGGCTGGCCTTTTTGAGTACGGCAATTCCGCCGATCGGTGGCATTATCATCATGGATTTCCTGCTCAATCGTGAGCGTTACCGTCAATTTGCCGATCAGCAGTTCGAGACGGTGCGCTGGCAGGCGCTGGTCGCCACGGCAGTCGGGGTGGCTGTCGGCAAGTGGCTGCCGGGCATAGTGCCACTCAACGCGGTATTGGGCGCCGCCTTCACCTATTTCATTCTGGTTCGCCTCACCCAGCGGCCGGTTCTGGTACAGGAAGCTAGCAAATGCTGATTCAACATATTCGTTTGACCGATCGGGAAGGGTTGTGGCAGCTCCGTTGTCAGGATGGGGTCATCACAGCCATCGAACCCCATGACGAACATGCCGTCGCCGGTCGGGTGCTGGACGGGGAGGGCGGTCTGGCGATCGCTCCCTTTATCGAACCCCACATTCACCTCGATACCACCCAGACAGCGGGCGAGCCGAGCTGGAACCTCTCCGGCACCCTGTTCGAGGGGATCGAGCGCTG
Source organism: Aeromonas sp. 604176 (assembly GCF_049170755.1). Classification (NCBI taxonomy): domain Bacteria; kingdom Pseudomonadati; phylum Pseudomonadota; class Gammaproteobacteria; order Aeromonadales; family Aeromonadaceae; genus Aeromonas; species Aeromonas sp. 604176. The sequence goes on along the minus strand of NZ_JAAKNE010000069.1, from coordinate 20,307 downwards.
GGCCGAGCGCAAGGCGCTGCTGACCCATGAGGATGTGAAACAGCGCGCCATCCAGACGCTGAAGTGGCAGATCGCCAACGGCATCCAGTTTGTCCGTACTCACGTCGATGTCTCCGATCCCAATCTGGTCGCGCTCAAGGCGATGCTGGAAGTGCGGGAAGAGATGAAGGAGTGGGTGGAGCTGCAGATCGTCGCCTTCCCGCAGGAGGGGATCCTCTCCTACCCGAATGGCAAGGCACTGCTGGAGGAGGCGCTCAAGCTGGGTGCCGACGTGATTGGTGCGATCCCCCACTTCGAGTTTACCCGGGAATATGGGGTCGAAAGTCTGCATTACATCTTCGATCTTGCCGAGAAGTATCAGGTTTTGGTCGATGTGCACTGTGACGAGATCGATGACGAGCAGTCCCGTTTTATCGAGACGCTGGCGACCCTGGCCTACGAGCGGGGTATCGGTCATAGAGTCACCGCCAGTCACACCACCGCCATGCACTCCTACAACGGCGCTTATGCTTCCCGCCTGTTCCGGCTGCTGAAGATGGCGGACATCAACTTCGTGGCCAATCCGCTGGTGAACATTCACCTGCAGGGACGGTTCGATACCTATCCCAAACGCCGCGGCATTACCCGGGTGAAGGAGATGCTGGAGGCGAACATCAACGTCTGCTTCGGTCACGACGATGTGTTCGATCCCTGGTACCCCATGGGCACCGCCAACATGTTGCAGGTGTTGCACATGGGGCTGCATGTCTGCCAGATCATGGGCTACGAGCAGATCAACGACGGTCTGAAGCTGATCAGCAGCCACAGCGCCCGCACCCTGAACGTGCAGGATCGTTATGGCATAGAGGTGGGCAAACCGGCCAACCTGTTGATCCTGCCTGCCGACAACGGCTTCGATGCGGTGCGCCGTCAGGTGCCGGTGCGTTACTCGATCCGCCACGGCAAGGTGATTGCCCAGACCCGCCCGGCCCAGACCGAAATCGTGCTGGGTGAGCCAGAGCCCATCGATTTTCGCCGCTGAGATTTCAATCAGGCTGGATGACGATTAGTTCCGCCTCTGGGCACAAGGGCCGCCATTGCGACATAATGGCGGTCTGACCCTGAGGGAGTGACACCATGCAAACCTGGTTCTATGTTGCTGCAGGGGGCGCCATCGGCGCCTGCCTTCGTTTTGGGATTGCCGAACTGATGGCCTTGCTGCTGGGGCGCCACTTTCCTTACGGGACTCTGGTGGTCAACGTGGTGGGCTCTTTCATCATGGGGGTAGCGTTCGCCCTCATCAGCCACGGTCATGTGGTAGAACACCCGATGAAGCCGCTGCTGATGGTGGGGATCCTCGGTGCCCTGACCACGTTTTCTTCCTTTGCCCTCGATACGGTAGTGCTGGCTCAACATGGAGCCTATCTGAAAGCGCTGCTCAATATCGGTCTCAATCTCTTCCTCTGTCTGGCCATGGTGGTGCTGGGCATGCAGTTGGTTGCGAGCCGGGTTTAAGGTGTCCGGACGCCAGTGGCTCTGGTAAACTGGCGGCCATTCTTTGCTCTATGGGTGTTTAAGGGATGTCAGAACAAGCAACGACAACGCATTTTGGCTTTAAAACCGTGGCCGCGACCGAGAAGGAAACTCTGGTAGCAGGTGTCTTCCATTCGGTGGCAGCCAAGTATGATCTGATGAACGATCTGATGTCGTTCGGCATCCACCGCCTGTGGAAGCGCTTCACCATCGACTGTTCCGGTGTGCGCAAGGGCCAGAAGGTGCTGGATCTGGCCGGAGGTACCGGTGACTTGACCGCCAAGTTCTCCCGCATCGTCGGCGAGACTGGTCAGGTGGTGCTGGCGGATATCAACGATTCCATGCTGAAAGTGGGCCGCGACAAGCTGCGCAATCTGGGGGTCGCCAACAACGTCTCCTACGTGCAGGCCAATGCCGAGGCGCTCCCCTTCCCGGATAACCACTTCGATGTGATTACCATCGGTTTCGGCCTGCGCAACGTCACCGACAAGGACAAGGCGCTCGCCTCCATGTTCCGGGTGCTCAAGCCGGGTGGCCGTCTGCTGGTGCTGGAGTTCTCCAAGCCGGTCAGTGAAGTGATCGCCAAGCTCTATGATCTCTACTCCTTCAAATTGCTGCCGAAAATGGGCGAAATTGTCGCGAACGACAGTGAAAGCTACAAATATCTGGCAGAGTCCATCCGCATGCACCCGGATCAGCAGACTCTGGCAGGCATGATGGAAAATGTCGGTTTCGAGCAGGTGGAGTACTTCAATCTGACTCAGGGTGTGGTCGCCCTGCACCGCGGTTACAAGTTTTAAGGTTGCCTATGCCGATGGATGCCATGGTCACCGCGGTGATCGAAACCAGCCTCAACCAGTTGCTGGCGCTGGACAAACAGAGCCCGGAGCGGCTGCGCAAACTGGTGGGCAAGGTGCTCAAGCTGGAGCTGCGTGAACTCAAGCCGCTCTGGTTCGTCTTCTCCGAGCGTCGACTGGATGTGCTGGCCCAGCATGAAGGGGAGGCCGATGCGGTGCTCAGCCTGTCGCTGACCGCCCTCGGTCTGCTGAAAGACCCGTCCGCTCTGACCCGCTATATCCGCGAGGAGAAGCTGGATCTGAGCGGTGATCCCCAGCTGGTACAGGCATTCAGCGTGCTGCTGGGTGAGCTGGATATCGACTGGGAAGAGGAGCTGTCGCGCTATACCGGCGACGTGCTGGCCCACACCTTGTTCAGCGGTGCCCGTCAGGCGCGTCGCCTGGTCGGTCGCGAGCTGTGCCGCACCCGCAGCCAGCTGGCGGAATATCTGACCGAAGAGGCCCGCCTCGCCCCCGGCCCGCTGGAAGTGGCTAGTTTCAACGATGACGTCGAGGTGCTGGCCCAGCAGCTCAAGGCCGTCGAACTGCGGCTGGCCCGCTTCGAACAGCAGGTGACCTGATGACCCCGAAGGAGTTCAAACGCCTCTATCGCATCATCACCATCCTGCTGGAGCAGGGCATCGACGAACTGGTGCCCGCCCGCTATCAGCCCTGGCCGGGTCGTCTGGCCCGTCGTTCCCTGTTCTGGCTCAAGAACAAGCAGCCGGATCTCAGCCGCGGTGCCCGCATCCGCCTCGCCTTCGAGGCTCTTGGCCCCATCTTCATCAAGTTTGGCCAGATGCTCTCGACCCGCCGCGATCTGCTGCCGCCGGATATCGCCGAGGAGCTGGCCCTGCTGCAGGACAGGGTGCCCCCCTTCTGTGGTCAGGCGGCGCGCCAGCAGATCGAGCTGAGCCTGGGTTGTCCCATCGAAACCCTGTTTGATGACTTTGACGAGACGCCGCTGGCGTCGGCCTCCATCGCGCAGGTACATACCGCCCGCTTGAAGGAGAGTGGCCGCGAGATCGTCATCAAGGTGATCCGTCCCGACATCGAGCCTGTCATCGAGGCTGACCTGCGGTTGATGCAGGCGCTGGCCCGTCTGGTGGCCCGCTTCGTGCCCCAGAGCGCGCGGCTGCGCCCCATCGAGGTGGTGGAGGAGTATCGCAAGACCATCCTCGACGAGCTGAATCTGATGCGCGAAGCGGCCAACGCCATCCAGCTACGCCGCAACTTCACCGGCTCCGAGGCGCTCTATGTGCCTGAAATCATCACCGACCTCTGCCGCGAGCAGGTGCTGGTGATGGAGCGCATCTACGGTATTCCGGTCTCCGATATACCGGCGCTGGAAGCCAACGGCACCAACATGAAGCTGCTGGCCGAGCGCGGGGTAGAGGTCTTCTTCACCCAGGTGTTCCGCGACAGCTTCTTCCATGCCGACATGCACCCGGGCAACATCTTCGTCTCTTACGAACATCCGGAAAACCCGCTCTGGATCGGCATCGACTGCGGCATCGTCGGTACCCTCAATCGGGAAGATAAACGCTATCTGGCGGAGAACTTCCTCGCCTTCTTCAACCGCGACTATCGTCGGGTGGCAGAGCTGCACGTGGAGTCGGGCTGGGTACCGGCAGACACCAAGGTGGACGAGTTCGAGTTCGCCATCCGCACCGTGCTGGAGCCCATCTTCGAGAAGCCGCTCTCCGAGATCTCGTTCGGTCACGTGTTGCTCAACCTGTTCAACACCGCGCGTCGCTTCCATATGACGGTGCAGCCACAGCTGGTGCTGCTGCAAAAGACCCTGCTCTATGTGGAAGGATTGGGGCGTCAGCTCTACCCGCAGCTCGATTTGTGGCAGACCGCCAAGCCGTTCCTCGAAAACTGGATGCACGAACAGGTAGGGCCCAAGTCGGTATTGAACGCCATCAAGGAGAAGGCGCCATTCTGGGCCGAGAAGCTGCCGGAGCTGCCGGAGCTGGTCTATGAGACCCTGCGTCAGACCCGTCATCAGCAGCGTCATTTCGACCAGATGTTTGCCGAGTTCCGCCGTCACAGCCGTCGGCAGGGGCAGGCCCGCTACCTCTTAGGGGTTGGAGCCAGCCTGCTATTGGCGGGTGTATTCTTGCTGACCCAAAAACAACACATTGAGTGGGGACAAGCCAGTCTCGCCGGTGCAGCCCTCTGCTGGCTGGTCGGCTGGTTGCGAACCCGTTCCCATTAATCAACAACCGCGCCGTCAGGCGCCTGTTCTGGAGAGAAAATCATGGGTGGTATCAGTATTTGGCAATTGTTGATCATTGCAGTCATCGTCGTGCTGCTGTTCGGTACCAAGAAACTGCGCGGCATTGGCGGTGATCTGGGCGCGGCGGTCAAAGGGTTCAAGAAAGCCCTCTCCGACGAGCCGGCTGATGCCAAGGCCGAGCAGAAAGATGCCGAGTTTCCCCCGAAACAGCTGAACGAAGCGGCCACTCAGAGCAGTGAGACCGCCAAACAGAAAGACAAAGACCAGGCCTAAGCCATGTTCGATATCGGTTTTTGGGAGCTGGTCGTTATCGGTGTGGTAGCACTGGTGGTACTGGGGCCCGAGCGGCTGCCGGTTGCCATCCGAACGGCTACCCACTGGATCCGCCTCATTCGTTCGACCGCGAACTCGGTCAAGTCCGAGCTGGAGCAGGAGCTCAAGTTGCAAGAGCTGCATAACGACCTCAAGAAGGCCGAACAGTTGCAGATGAGTAACCTGAGCCCCGAGCTGCAGGAGTCCATCGAACAGCTCAAAGCGGCGGCCCAGTCGGTCAATCGCCCCTATCAGGTGGAGAACGAGATCCGTCCGCCGCGCCCCGAGCCGGTCGTCCAGGCTGAGCCTGCCACGCCGGTGGAGCCTGCGGTGCAGCTGAGCCACGACGTGCCGCCGGTCAACAGCCAGCGGGAGAGTGAGCCGGTGCCGGTCAGCGACTCCGCAGTAAAAGGGGAGGTGAAGCCATGAGTCAGGCCGAACAACCCCTGATCAGCCATCTGGTTGAGCTGAGAACCCGTTTGCTGCGCTCCATTACCGCCATCCTCGTGGTGTTTCTGGCGCTGATCTACTTCTCCAACAACATCTACGACTTCGTGGCCCAGCCGCTGCTCAGCCAGCTGCCGGAAGGGACCAGCATGATAGCGACGGATGTGGCGACCCCCTTCCTGACGCCGATCAAGCTGACCCTGGTGGTCTCCTTCTTCGTGGCGATCCCCTATCTGCTCTATCAGGCCTGGGCCTTTATCGCCCCCGGTCTGTACCAGCATGAGCGGCGCCTGATCATGCCGTTGGTGGTCTCCAGTGCCCTACTGTTCTATGCGGGGATGGCGTTCGCCTACTACGTGGTGTTCCCGCTGGTGTTCGGTTTCTTCACCAGTACCGCCCCTGCCGGGGTGACGGTGGCGACCGACATAGCCAGCTATCTGGACTTCGTACTGACCCTGTTCTTCGCGTTCGGGGTGGCGTTCGAAATTCCGGTGGCCACCATACTGCTCTGCTGGACTGGCGTGACCACACCGCAAAACCTGAAGGAGAAACGTCCCTACGTTGTCGTCGGGGTGTTTGTGGTCGGCATGCTGCTGACGCCGCCTGATGTCTTCTCCCAGACCCTGCTCGCCATTCCGATGTGGGCGCTGTGGGAGATAGGTCTGTTCTTCGCCCGCTTCTACGTGAAGAAAGAGGATGAAGAGCAACAGGAACAACCGGATGTGGAGAGCTGAGGCTCTGTTCGTCACCTGTTTGCCGGACGGCGAGAGGATGACGACGTCCGCAGGAATAGCAGAACGAGGGGAGCTGAGGCTCCCTTCCTCTTTTCATGCTCCCGTTCGAGGCGTATGGTAAGACCCCATTCGGTAGATGGTTTTCAAATACCTGATATGCATTCCTTTTGTTCGGAACGTCTCATCCCATGATCGATATCGGCTTAAATCTGACCAGCAGCCAGTTCGCCGGTGAACAACCTGAGCTGGTGGCCCGCGCCCGCGCCGCCGGAGTGGAAGCGCTGATCCTCACCGGTACCGATCTGGACGGCAGCCGCGAGAGCGCCGGGTTGGCCGCCCGCTGGCCGGGCTACTGCTTCTCCACCGCCGGGGTCCATCCCCACGATGCCAAGAGTGTCGATGAGGCGACCCTGCCCGCCTTGCGCGAGCTGGCAGCACTGCCGCAGGTGGTGGCTATTGGCGAGTGCGGCCTCGACTACAACCGCGACTTCTCCCCCCGCCCGGTGCAGGATGTGGTATTCGACGCCCAGCTGGCGCTGGCTGCCGAGCTCGGGATGCCGGTGTTTCTCCACTGTCGCGATGCCCACGCCCGTTTTATCGAGATCCTCCGTCCCTGGTTGCCCAGACTGCCGGGAGCCGTGCTGCACTGCTTCACCGGTTCCGACGAGGAGCTGGACGAGTGTCTGGCGCTGGGGCTGTATATCGGGGTGACCGGCTGGCTCTGTGACGAGCGCCGCGGCCAGCTGCTGCGCGAACAGGTGGCCCGTATTCCGGCCGGTCGGCTGATGATCGAGACCGATGCCCCCTATCTGGTGCCGCGGGATCTGAAACCGCGCCCGAAATGCAACGAACCTGCTTTTTTGCCGCACATCGCCCAGGTGGTGGCGGCCTGTCGTGGTGAAGCACCCGAGGCCTTGCTGGCCCATACCCGGGCCACCTCCGCCGCGTTCTTCCAACTTCCTCTCCAGGAGTGATTCATGGCTACAACTCTTCCGGGCGCCTTTCCGGGCCGCCGCCTGCGCCGTCTGCGCAAACATGATTTCAGCCGTCGTCTGGTGCGCGAGAACGTACTGACCGTCAACGATCTCATCTATCCGGTGTTCGTGCTGGAGGGGGAGAACCGTCGGGAAGCCGTTCCCTCAATGCCGGGGGTGGAGCGTCTCTCCATCGATCTGCTGCTGGAGGAAGCCGCCGAGCTGGTGGAGCTGGGCGTACCTGCTATTGCCCTGTTCCCAGTCACCCCGCTGGAGAGCAAGAGCCTGATGGCGGAAGAGGCCTACAACCCGAACGGGCTGGCCCAGCGCACCGTGCGCGCCCTCAAGGCTCGCTTCCCGGAGCTCGGGGTGATCACCGACGTGGCGCTCGATCCGTTCACCACCCACGGTCAGGACGGCATCATCGATGACGAAGGCTATGTGCTGAACGACATCACCACCGAGATCCTGATCAAGCAGGCGCTCTCCCACGCCGAAGCCGGGGTCGATATAGTCGCGCCGTCCGACATGATGGATGGCCGCATCGGTGCCATCCGCGCTGCGCTGGAAGAGAACGGCTTCATCAACACCCAGATCATGGCCTACTCCGCCAAGTACGCCTCCTGCTACTACGGCCCGTTCCGCGATGCGGTCGGCTCTGCCGGCAACCTCGGCAAGAGCAACAAGGCCACCTATCAGATGGATCCGGCCAACAGCAACGAAGCCCTGCACGAAGTGGCGCTGGATATTCAGGAAGGGGCCGACAGCGTGATGGTCAAGCCGGGCATGCCCTATCTGGACGTGGTTCGTCAGGTGAAGGATCAGTTCGGCGTGCCGACTTTCGCCTATCAGGTCAGCGGTGAGTACGCCATGCACATGGCGGCGATCCAGAACGGCTGGCTGAAAGAGAAGGAGACCATCATGGAGTCTCTACTCTGCTTCAAGCGGGCCGGGGCCGATGGCATCCTCACCTACTTCGCCAAGCGCGTAGCGCAGTGGCTGAAGGAAGATGCCCGTTAAGCCGGGTTGAAGAGATAAACGAGAGGGGGAGCCGATGGCTCCCCCTCTGTCGTTATGGCTCTCTTTTGGTCACGAGCGGATGATTACAGCTTGATCCAGGCATCGCTCCAGTGGCTGCCGGTACCCGGTGCATAGTGGCCGGTCGAGCCGCCACACCAGCCGCTGTATGGCCAGGGTTTGCACTCGTAGCTGCCACCGGCATTGCTGACCCGATCACCGGCCTGATAGCTGGTGTTTGGGGCATAGGCCGGGTAGTCGCCATCGCTGCCGCCGTTGTCGCTCTCTTCGGTCAGGGTGACCGGGAAGCGTTGCACCACCGGCTGCTGGCCGTCAGCCAGACCGGTGATGACCACGTCGTAGCTGCCATCGGTGACGTTGCTGCCCTGCAGCATCAGGGTGCTGGTGCCGTTCACCTGGCTGCTGGTGGTACCGTGGCTGTGGCCGCTCTGCTCCAGAGTTGCGGTGATCTGTACCGGGTTGGCGGTGGTCAGGTTGAAGCGGATGCTGGCCTGACCGTTGACTATGGTGTACTCGCTCGCCATGGCGCTGACGGTGAAGTCGCTGCTGCCTTCGGCGGGTGGCGTTGTGCCGCCGCAATCGCTGTCGCCCTGTACGCGCCAGACGCCCCAGTCACCCGTGGTGCCCGGCTCTTCGTTCTGGGTCCACCAGCCGGCCAGCCAATTCTTGCCGTTGTGGCTGACGATGTCGCCGCCCACATAGACCTTCTTGGCATCCCAGCTGTTTTCACAGACGGCGCCCTGCTCCCTGACGGTTACGTTGCGCTGCTGGGTTACCTGCTGACCGGCGCTGTCGCTCACCTGATAGGTGAGGGTGTAGCGGCCGACCTTGCTGCTGTCGACGTTGCCGCTGACCTTGATTTGGGCGGTCAGGTCGCCATCTTCTTCATCATGGGCGCTGACGCCGGTCATCGGATCGAAAGCGGTACCCAGTTCCAGCGTGGTGTCGGTGACACCGCTGAATACCGGCTTCATGCTGTAGACCTCGATGGTGCGTACCTGCTCGGTGACGTTGTTGTCGCGATCGCTCACCTTGTAGGTGAGGGGGTAGAGGCCGATGCGCTGGCTGTCTACCGAGCCTTCTACCTGGATCTGGCCAGTCAGGTCGCCATCTTCCTTGTCGTTGGCGCTGACACCGGCCAGCGGATCAAAGGCGGTACCCTGCTTGATGCGGGTATCGCTCAGGCCGCTGAACACCGGCTTGCCGTTGTCGACCGGGGGCGTGATCTCCTGATCGTGGATGAAGGGGCCGTAGCTCTTGATGAAGGATTCGTTGTAGGACTGACCGGCGGCGTTGCGGCCCATGTCCCAGTTGATGGACCAGGTCATCACGCCACGCAGCGGTTGCCCCTCGCTCTTCAGGCGGTTGAAGGCGTTGTAGAGCTTCTGCGGATCCTGCACATAGCCGGTGGCGGCTGCGTCGATGTTGGTCGGAATGCCGAACACCAGCTTGTCATGGGGGATCTTGTAGAAGCCGCGGGTACCGTTGCTCAGCGAATCCGCCATGTAGTAGATGAACTCTTCTTTCAGGGCATCGTTGTTCTGGGCAATCCAGCCGATCCCATCGATGTAGATACCGTCGCCACCCTGGTTGTAGAACTGGGGGTTGATCCAGTCGTAGTAGCCTTCCAGATTGCGGATATAGGGGATGTAGGCGCCAGTCTGGGTCAGATAGGGGAACTCCGGCGCCATGGTGATGAGGAAGTTTTTCCCCTGGGCGCGGTAGTGATCCTTGACCAGCCGCAGGGCCGCCGGGATCACGGTCTGGTTGTCGGCGGCGGTGATGGCGGCCTGCTCCAGATCGATATCCAGCCCGTCGAAGCCGTAGGTCTCCACCAGACGGATGATCTCGTCGGCAAAGGCCTGCTCCTGACCCTTGCGCAGCTCGATGTGTGCATCGGCACCGCCCAGCGCCAGCAGCACGGCACGGCCCTGACGGTTCAGCTCGGCAATCTGCTCGATAAACTGGCTTTCGCTCATGCCGATGGCCGGGTCGAGCTTGAAGGTGGGGATGGGATCGCTGCCATACACCTTCATGAAGGAGACATCGACCACGTTGTATTGCGGGTTGACCTGATCGAGCTTGACGCAGGGGGCGATACCGCCCTTGTAGCCCGAGCCGTCACACCAGTTGTGCCAGTAGCCGACCACTACGCCGGACTGGGGGTTGACCATCGCCTGACCGGCACTGGCGGCATATGCCATGGGGGCGCCCATGCCGAGCAGGCAGCCAAGCAAGGATAATTTGAGTTTGTTCATCGTCTCTCCGTACGGTGCAAATGGGGCGTCGATTGTGATCGGACGTCCCCGGGGGCAGCCCCGCTGTCATAGGTGTTTTCCCTTAGACCGGTGGCTTTGCGTCGCGCCCTTTCGGGTCACTTTGCCTTTTTCACCCGATTTCTGTGCAGCACAGAGAATCAAGTGACCTGCATGGCAGGTTGCCTATGATAGATGCTTGAAAATAAATTAATCAATAGTTGGTTTTGATTCTAATTAACTGAAAAATATTGATAATTTGTTACACGCCCCCACATTTTATCCGTTTCCATGATTGAGCATGAGGGTACTTGGCTGGCAGCTGTGGCGCCGGTAAATGGCGACTTTTTGCCCCTTGAAAGTAGCGGTAAGAGCCAAAAAAGGCCCACAGATTCATTCTGTTACTGGCTGTTGATGGCAAAACTGCAGCAACGGCAGAGATCCGGGTCGCAATGGCTGGAAAAGTACAGGGTTGCGGCGGATTCCCGCTTGATTATTGCGTGGCTTGGCCACATGTTAGAAAGCCATACAGAGCTGCTAAAGCGGTCTGTTCAAGACCAAACAAGAGGTAACCGGGATGAATAACCCTTTGCTGACAATGGATTCGCTGCCCCCTTTCAGCCAGATCAAGCCGGAGCAGGTTCAGCCTGCCGTGATTCAGGCGATTGCTGACTGCAAGCAGAAGATCAGCGATGTGCTGGCCCAGCGTGATCCCCATACCTGGGATAGCCTGATTGCCCCGCTGGAAGAGGTAAATGACCGCCTGTCACGGATCTGGTCACCGGTCAGCCACCTCAACTCCGTACTCAACAGCGAAGCGCTGCGCGAGGCCCATGATGCCTGCCTGCCGCTGCTCTCCGAATTCCAGACCTATGTTGGTCAGCATGAAGGGCTCTATCAGGCCTATCTGGCCCTCTCCCAGAGCGATGATTTCCCGCTGCTCAGCGGCGCCCAGCGCAAGGAGATCCAGAATACCCTGCGTGACTTCCGCCTCTCCGGCATCGGTCTGCCTGCCGAGGCGCAGCAGCGTTACGGCGAAATTCAGGCCCGCCTCTCCGAGCTGGCATCCCGTTTCAGCAACAACGTGCTGGATGCCACCCAGGGCTGGCACAAGCTGGTGGCCGATGAAGCCGAATTGGCCGGTCTGCCCGACAGCGTGCGTGCCGCTGCCCGTCAGATGGCTGAACTTAAAGGCAAAGAGGGGTGGCTGTTCACTCTTGATATCCCCTCTTATCTGCCGGTGATGATGTATGCCGACAACCGCGAGCTGCGCGCCGAGATGTACGAAGCCTTCACCACTCGTGCCTCCGATCAGGGCCCCAATGCGGGCAAGTGGGACAACTCCGCCATCATGAGCGAGCTGCTCACCCTGCGCCGCGAACTGGCCCAGCTGCTGGGCTTTGCCAACTATGCCGAGCTCTCCCTGGCCACCAAGATGGCGGACAAGACCGAACAGGTGGTGAGCTTCCTCACCGATCTGGCGGCCAAATCCCTGCCGCAAGGCAAGGCCGAGCTGGAGGAGATCCGCGCCTTCGCCGCCGAGCAGCACGGTCAGAGCGAGCTGGCAGCCTGGGATCTCGCCTACTACGCCGAGAAGCTCAAACAGCACAAGTTCTCCATCTCTGACGAGCAGCTGCGCCCCTACTTCCCCGCCAGCAAGGTGGTGAAGGGGTTGTTCGAAGTGGTGAAGCGGGTGTTCGGCATGAAGGTGCGCGAGCGCCTCGGCATCGACACCTGGCATCCTGACGTGCGCTTCTACGACATCTTCGATGCCGACGACGAGCTGCGCGGCAGCTTCTACCTCGACCTCTACGCCCGCGAGCACAAGCAGGGCGGGGCCTGGATGGATGTCTGTCTGGGTCGTCGCTACCGTCAGGATGGCTCGCTGCAAAAACCGGTGGCCTACCTGACCTGCAACTTCAACGGCCCGGTGGATGGCAAGCCTGCGCTGTTCACCCACAACGAAGTGGTCACCCTGTTCCACGAGTTTGGCCACGGCATTCACCACATGCTGACCCGCATCGATGTGGCCGGTGTCGCCGGTATCAACGGCGTGGCGTGGGATGCGGTGGAGCTGCCGAGCCAGTTCCTGGAGAACTGGTGCTGGGAGTCCGAGGCGCTGGCCTTTATCTCCGGCCATTACGAGACAGGCGAGCCGCTGCCTGCCGATCTGTTGGAGAAGATGCTGACCGCCCGCAACTTCCAGGCCGCCATGCAGATGCTACGCCAGCTGGAGTTCGCCCTGTTCGACTTCCGTCTCCATCAGGAGTTTGATCCGGCCAATCCGGCGCAGCTTCCGGCGCTGCTGGATGAGGTGCGCAGTCAGGTAGCAGTGATGACGCCACCGGCGTTCAACCGCTTCCAGCACAGCTTCTCCCACATCTTCGCGGGCGGCTATGCAGCGGGCTACTACAGCTACAAGTGGGCCGAGGTGCTCTCTGCCGATGCCTTCTCCCGCTTCGAGGAGGAGGGGATCTTCAACCCGGCGACCGGCCAATCCTTCCTGAAGAATATTCTGGAGAAGGGGGGCTCGAAGGAGCCGATGGAGCTGTTCCGAGCCTTCCGTGGCCGTGAGCCCAAGGTGGATGCACTGCTGCGACACAGCGGGATCGCTGCCTGAGATTCCTGACCCGCCGCCTGTGTGAGCTTCAACCAGGTACACTGTTTTGCGGCATAGTGGGATCGAGTCGTGATTTCTGCGACAAAAAGGGACCTTTTGGTCCCTTTTTTCAAGGCTTTTTAATATCTTGCTGATTGCATATTTGCACTGCCCACGGCTCTTCAGTAGAGTCGTGTTCTAACCTTCAAGGAGAGAAAGCCACTTGCCATGAGGCGAGCACTCGATTCCGTCTATCAAATCATCTCCAGTCTGGCTCATTCGAGCGGCCAGGGATATTTCGATACCTTTGTGAGTGAAATCGCCGCTGCTGTGATGGCTGATGTCGTCCTGATCGTCAGCAGGGAATCAAATGCTACCCACCTGACGGTTCAGGCTGCCCATCCCTCCTCTCTTGACCCCGATACCCTGACGCTGCCACTGACTGACTCTCCCGATGCCATTACCTGGCAGGAGGGGGAAGCCTGGTTCAGCGATCGTCTGCTTCAGCTCTTTGCCAACGTTCCCCTTGCACAGGAGTGGCAACCTCAGGCCTATGCCGGGATTGCCCTCAGGAATGCAGATGGCGAGACCATAGGTATCTGCGCCCTGCTTTATCGTCTGCCGCAGGCCAATATGAGCAAGGTGATTGGGTTACTCCGGTTGCTGGCTCCGTTGGCGGGTCGTGAGCTGGCGCTGATGCTGCAACGACAGCTGCCCCCCCCTCTGCCTGAACCGTCCCATGCATTGCAGAGCATGCTGTTCCAGGCTCCGGTGGGGATCGGTAAGCTGGATCTGGCTGGCCGTATCCTCTGGGCCAACCCGGCCATCGAGCAGATGCTTGGCTATCCCCTCGACGAGTTGCTGCAGCGATCCATCTCCGACATCAACCATCCCGAGGATTGGCAGGGCAGCCTCGTTTGCTACGAAGAGATCCGCCGTGGCGAGCGCAGCAGTTTCACCCGGGAGAAGCGCTACTTCTGCAAGGGGGGGCAGATCTTGTGGGGGCGGGTAACCGTCACCCTGATCCGTGACAAGCAGCAGCAGCCGGACTACCTGATGGTGCTGCTGGAGAAGATCGATCCTCTCAAGCGCCATGCGGAGCAGCTCAAGCTCTCCCACCGGGTCTATGACAATCTCTCCGAGGCGATCCTGGTCTGTGATGCCGATAGCCGCATCATCTCGGTCAATCCGGCCTTCGAGCAGATTACCGGCTACAGCAGTGACGAGGTGCGGGGCCAGCGCCCCAGCCTGCTCAAGTCGGGGCTGCACGATCAGACCTTCTATGCCGACATGTACCACGCGCTGGAGCGGGTGGGGGTATGGCGTGGTGAGGTGTGGAACAAGCGCAAGAATGGCAAGCTCTATCCACAGCAGTTGATGATTAGCACCCTGCGGGAAGGGGGCAGGATCAGCCAGTACATCGCCATCTTCAGCGACCTCTCCCAAACCAAACTGGCCGAGCAGAAGATCGCCGCACAGGCCAACTATGACAACCTCACCAGCCTGCCCAACCGCTGGCTGTTCAGTCGCTGTCTCAGCCGCTTCTGCGAGCGGGGCGAGCGCTTCGCCTTGATGGTGCTCGACCTCAACAACTTCAAGGCGGTCAACAACAGCATGGATCACCATGCCGGTGACGCCCTGTTGCGGGAGGTGTCGGACCGGCTGGTGAGCCGGGTGCGCACCGAGGACCTGGTGGCCCGCATCGGTGGCGACGAGTTCGCCTTTCTGGTGCCAGGCATCGTCACCCGTCGTCAGGCCGAAGTGTTTGCCAAGCAGGTGATCGGCAGTTTCGCCCGGCCCTTTATGCTGGCCAACCAGCATCTCTATGTTACGGCAACCGTGGGGATGACCCTCTGCCCCGTCGATGGTAGCGAGAGTGACGAGCTGCTGCGCAACGCCGAACAAGCGCTGTTTGCCGCCAAGCGGCAGGGGCGGTTGATCGGTACCTACTGCTCCTCAATGCGGGAAGAGGTGCGTCAGCGCCACCAGATGCAGCAGGATCTGGCGGAGGCGATCAAGCTGGAGCAGTTAACCATGGCCTACCAGCCGATCTGGGACAATCGCAGCGGACGGGTCGCCAAGCTGGAGGCGCTGGTGCGCTGGTATCACCCCCAATGGGGACAGGTGTCGCCAGCCGAGTTTATCCCGCTGGCGGAAGAGGCGGGGTTGATTCAGGGGCTGGGTGCGCTGGTGTTGTGGCAATCATGCCGGGATCTGGCTCGGTTGCAGCAGTCCGGCTTCCCTGATCTGCAGATGTCGATCAACCGCTCCACCATGGAGTTCCAGACTATCGACCCCGAGGCGAGCGAGTGGCTCAAGGTGATCCAGCACTTCGGGCTCGATCCTGCCGACATCGTCATCGAAATCACCGAATCTCTGCTGATGGAGAGCAGTGATCAGCACAGGGTGCGGATCGATGCCCTGCGCGAGGCGGGTTGCAAGCTGGCTATCGATGATTTCGGTACCGGCTACTCGGCCCTCAACTATCTGCGCTCTTTCCCGGTGGATCTGGTCAAGATCGACCGCTCTTTTGTGCGCCATATCCCCTTCAACGAGCAGGATCGGATGCTGCTGGACGGCATCATCAACATAGTGCACAACCTCGGTATGCAGGTGGTGATTGAGGGGGTAGAAACCCGCGAGCAACTCAATTTCCTCTGTCAGAAGGGGTGTGCCTTCACCCAGGGTTATCTGCTCAGCCGCCCGCTGGCCTATGACGATCTCACCGAATATCTGCAGCTCAATGACAAGGGGATGTTTCTGCAGATCAGTTAGGGGGTTTACTCCTTCGATGTCATCTCTGCCTGCTTCGTTTGCAGTGTCCGGTAATTCTCGCCGAGATAGCGCAGATAGATGCGATCCAGTACCCCTTCATCCAGCATCTGTTGCAGCGCCTTGTTGTAGGCAGGCAACAGGTCTGCTTTCTGCTTGCCAAAACAGAGGTAGAGCGGTGTCGAGTCGATAAAGGGGGTGAGGGGGCGGATCTTGACGTCCTGCTCCCTGGAGAGGATGGGGGCCGAGAAGTAGTCGAGGATGATGAGGTCAACCCGGCTCTTCTCAAGCAACAGCAGCAACTGCTTGTCTGAATGGGCCTTGATGGGGTCCCATCCGGTGAAGTTCCTGATCTTGTCGGTATAGTCATAGCCCCTGACCATCCCTACTTTCAGCCCCTTGGCCATCTCCCACGAGAAGTTCTGTAACGGACTGTCGGTACGCACATAGGCTGCCAGAGGATAGAAGGCGGTGGCAAGGTCAGAGTGATAGCAACCGGGGAGAGGGGCATTGTCGAGAATGCCATCCGCCAACTGGGTGCTGACATATTGCTCGCAGCGCCCCCAAGGCAGTTCAAGCAGGGTGAGGTGCATGCCAAGGCGGCGCGCCACCTCTTGATGGATCTCCACCGAAATGCCCTCTTTCAGGTTGCCCTGTTCGGCATAGGAAAAGGGAGGCCAGTCTACGCCGCAGACCTTCAGGTTTGTGCCGCTCTGGGCGGCGAGGAGCAGGGCAATGAACAGGTTCATGGGATTTCCTCCCTACAGCGACTTGAAGGGGCTGTGGTACACTCGGTTCACTGAACTTAGAACGCATCCAGAGACCATGCAAATCCTCCTCGAAGACCCCGCCAAGGCCGCGCAGGCAGACGCGCTGGCCAGCCAGCTTGCCCAGCTCGACCTTCCCCAGCTCGACCTTCCCCAGTTTGCCCTGGTGTTTACCCCGGAAAGGTTGGAACTGCGCAAGCTGGACGAGCCCAAGCTGGGTGCCGTCTATGTGGATTTCGTCGAAGGGGCCGTCGCCCATCGCCGCAAATTTGGCGGCGGTCGTGGCCAGTCCATCGCCAAGGCAGTGGGGCTCAAGGCCGGCGCCACACCGACCGTAGTGGATGCCACTGCCGGACTGGGGCGTGATGCCTTCGTTCTGGCTTCTCTTGGCTGCAAGGTGACCCTGATCGAACGCAGCCCTGTGGTAGCCGCCCTGCTGCAGGATGGTCTGGCTCGAGCCGCCGAAGACCCGGAGATTGGCCCCTGGGTGCGCGAGCGGATGCAGTTGCTGCACGGCCCGGCGGTGGAGACCTTGCTAGGGCTAACCGAGCGGCCTGACGTCATCTACCTCGACCCCATGTTCCCCCACAAACAGAAGTCGGCGCTGGTGAAAAAAGAGATGCGGGTGTTTCAGTCGCTGGTGGGGCCGGATCTTGACGCCGATGCCCTGCTGCCGGCGGCGCTGAAGATGGCACAAAAGCGGGTAGTGGTGAAGCGACCGGACTATGCTGGCTGGCTCAATGAGCACAAACCCAGCATGGCTATCGAGACCAAGAGCAACCGCTTTGACGTCTATGTGATGGCGGCGCTGGCGGGATAACGCCGCACGCGAGGGGTAAAAGAAGAGGGCCAACCCGATGGGGTTGGCCCTCTTGCCATCTATTGGCCGTCTGACTGGGCTGGTGGAGCGAAGCGGATCAGCTTCTCCTCTCCCTGCCAGCTGAGCACCATGGTGACCAGCTCCGCCAGACTGAGCCGTTCGCCACTGTGCAGCAGCAGGTACTCGATCCCTTCTCTGGCCTCGATGGTGCGGATCTTGTCCGCCCACTGGCGGCCATCTCGGTCGGTGAGGGTGACCGGCAACTGCCAGCTGGCGGCGATCTCCAGCCAGTCGTAGAGATCGCAACTGATGGGTTGGTAGGTGCTCATGTGCGGGTTGTCCTCTTGTCGCCGGTTACTGGAAGTTGATGCTGGTGGCGGGCGCCACCACCGCCTGGGCTTTCTGCACCTGTTCCAGTTGCAGCGGGTCGCCAGCCAGCGCCGGATCGTCCTCGTGGCCATTGCAGACCAGCGCCAGATCGCAGCTGCCGAGATTAACAAATCCCAACTCGTAACCAAAGCCGCCACCGCTTTGCGGCAACACGGGCGCGCTGGCATAGAAGCCGTTGTCGCTGTCCGCCATGTCGGGGTAGTTGTCGTCACTTCTGGGTTGGTAGAAGTAGACGAAAGCCTTGTCGGTCAGCAGGCCGCCACACAAGCCAGCTGCTACCGTGCCCCTGACGATGGTGACCTGGGTGTTATTCACCAGCCGCACCCCTCTGGGCTTGAGCTTGTAGTACTGCTCGTGGCCGGGCAGCACCATGGCCTGGCGCAGGTCGAACTCGGTGGTGAAGGCGCTGAGGCCGTTTGCTGCGATGGTGAAGGCATCCAGCTTGAGCTCGCTGCTTGGCACTTCCAGCGGCTTGATCCCCCCATCATCCCGTTTGACGTAGGAGTAGGGGGTGCCATTCAGAAATTGGTTGCTGACCTCCCGTCCATCCAGTATCCGCAACCTCATCTGGCTGTAGTCACCGGGCATCACGCTCTGACCGGACAGCAGGGGGCGACTGGCGGATCCTTGATAACTCAGCAGGTCGATGTAGGTGAACTGCGGCCGGTCTGCACTGTCGAGCGGTATCGTCTCGCCGCTCGGGGTGCAGCCATCGTCCTGGGCCGAGGTGAGAAAACTGGCGGTGGTCCAGATCTGTTCGTTGCCGGCGACGGGGTGGATGCTGATGTTGGCGACGGCGATGCAGACCTTGCTGACCACATCCACCGGGGCGTCGGAGAAGGCCAGCGAGAGCTGGGCTGGTTGTGGTTGGCTATTGCTGTCGCCACCACCGCCGCAGGCGGTGAGCAGGGTGGTCAGTCCGATCAGAGTCAAGGATTTCATGGCGTCCATTCCGGTTGGTTATGAAGACACCCCAACTCTAGTCGAACGTTGGTCATGAAGGGGAGGCTGGGCCCAGACGCAAGGGCGGGATCTGCCCGTCAGCCCAATAACATCAAGGTGCAGGCCTGAGTAGCACCAGTGTTGGCTGCGAAAGAGATTGTCGGAACGCCGGGGCACTGATTGGGCGTGGCCCAATCAGGCTTCCAGCAGGCGGGTGGGCCAGCCCATCTTCTGCTGGCGTTCCACTTCAAAGCGCAGCTCGCTGGCGCGCAGGTAGTGTTCATCCATCCAGCCCTTGGGCAGGGTCAGGATCAGTGACTCCTCTTCTGCCTGCAGGGTGAAGCTGGGCACTGTGCCCTGGGTGCGGCGCATGCAGAGGATCAGGGCGATGCGCAGGATACGGGCCAGCCGGATCGCCTGACGACCGGTGACTGCACCCTGTTTCTCCAGTGGTTCCAGCTTGAATTCGTCCCGCTGGTTGAACAGCAGGGCCGACAACAGCTTCTTTTGCGCAGGGGTAAAGCCCGGCATGTCGATGTTGTCGATGATGTAGGCTGCGTGTTGCGGCGCCTTCTTGTATTCGATACAGAGGCCAATCTCGTGCAGCAGGGCGGCATAACGCAAAATCGGGCGACCGTAGCGTTTGGAGAGTCGCCAGGCTGGTTGCAGCTGGTTGAACGCCTCGACGGCGGTGTCGCGCACCCGTTCGGCGTGTTCTTTGTCCAGCTGGTAGCGATTGATCAGGCTGTCGGCAGTGCGATCGCGGGCATCACAGTCGTGATTGTTGCCAAGCAGACCGTAGATCAGTCCTTCACGCAGGGCGCCACCCGCGAGGGTCATGCTCTCGATATCGAGGGTTTCGAAGATGGCAATCAGGATGGCGAGGCCGGAGGGGAACACGGTCAGCCGCTCGGCCGCCAGCCCTTCCAGTTGCAGCCGGTCGAGCTTGCCGCAGGCGATGGCCTGACCCATCAGCTCCTGCAGTTTCGGCAGGGTGACCCGCTCGCTCTTCCCTTGCGCCAGCATGATCTCTTGCAGCGCCTGCACCGTGCCGGAGGCGCCGACACAGGTACGCCAGCCGAGGACGCGGTAATCTTCCGCCACCTTCTCCAGCACCGCCTTGGCGGCAGCAATCGCCTGCTCGAAACGGGCTTCGGAGAGCTCGCCATCACCAAAGTGATTGTTGAGCCAGGTGACGCAGCCCATGTGCAGGCTGTTGAGCAGTTTTGCTTCGCTGTGTTCGCCGATCACCAGTTCGGTACTGGCACCGCCGATGTCGATCACCAGCCGGTTGCCTTCCCCGGCAGAGGTCCAGGAGACCCCTTCATAGATGGTCTTGGCCTCTTCCTCGCCCGAGATGATCTCGATGCTGTGGTTGAGTACCCGTTCCGCTTCGCTGAGGAACTCGTCGACGTTGGTGGCAAGCCGCAAGGTTGCGGTGCCCACCACCCGGATATTGTCGGCCGGAATGTCCTGCAACTGTTCGGAGAAGAGACGCAAACAGTCCCAGCCCCGCTCCATGGCGGCACGGCTGAGACGAAATTCCGGATCGAGCCCGGCTGCGAGGCGAACCTTGCGCTTGACCTTGGCGACGGTGCGCAGGGCACCGGCGACCTCGCGCACCACCAGCATATGAAAGCTGTTGGAGCCGAGGTCGATGGCGGCAT
>NZ_JAAKNE010000068.1:0-22424 GCF_049170755.1 Aeromonas sp. 604176 | reverse complement strand
TTGAGCAGGGTGGACTTGCCCACGTTGGGGCGGCCCACGATGGCGACAAAGCCGCAATAGGTGGTATCTGTCATGACAGTTTTTCCAATGCTTGCTGCGCCGCGGCCTGTTCGGCCTTGCGACGGCTGGTGCCGACCCCGACGAGGGGACCATCCAGACCTTCAACGTCACACTGGACGGTGAACTCCTGGTTGTGGGCCTCGCCCTTGACGTTGGTCACTGTGTAGGTCGGCAGGGATTTGCGGCTTCCCTGCAAAATTTCTTGCAGACGGGTCTTGGGATCTTTCTGCTCGATGCCAGGCTTGATCTCTTCCAGGCGGCTGGCGTACCAGCTCAGCAGCAGTGTCCGCACCGTCTCAAGATTGGTATCCAGATAGACGGCACCGATCACCGCCTCGACCGTGTCGGCCAGAATGGATTCGCGGCGAAAACCGCCGCTCTTGAGTTCGCCGGGCCCCAGGATCAGGTGATCCCCGAGGTCAAACTCCCGGCCCAGTTCGGCCAGGGTCTTCTCGCGCACCAGGGTGGCGCGCATCCGGCTGAGATCCCCTTCCGCCGCTTGCGGGAAGCGGTGGAACAGATCGTCGGCAATCACCAGACTCAAAATCGAGTCACCCAGAAATTCCAGTCGTTCATTGTGACGAGAGCCGGCGCTGCGGTGAGTCAGCGCCCGGGTCAGCAGTTCCAGATCCGCAAAGACATGCCCGAGACGGGACTGCAGTCTGTTCATCTTGATATTCATTTACTTGATTCCGCCAATGCGGTTGAAGCGCACACCTGTCGGTACCCAACTTGGCAGCAGGGAGCCTTCTTCGCGCTCGAATTCAAAACTTATCCAGATAGCGACCGCCTTGCCGACCAGATTCTGCTCGGGCACAAAGCCCCAGAAGCGGCTGTCGGTGCTGTTGTCGCGGTTGTCGCCCATTACGAAATACTGGCCTTCCGGTACCACCCACTCGTCGGGGTAGGTGCCGGGCTGGCGATAGTAACGGCCAACCATGTCGGGCATCAGCGGATTGCGCAGGGTCTCGTGGGAGACATCACCCAACTGCTCGGTATAGCGATCAAGGGGGATCCCCATCTGGGTAAATTCGCCTCTTTGTTCAAACTTGACATCGAGCTTCTTGAAGCCCGGGCACGTTTTCCCTTCCTGCTCTTCGCACTTGGGCCGGATCATCAGCTCCTTGTTGCGATAGATGACCCGATCACCCGGCATGCCGACCACCCGCTTGATGTAGTCAACGCGCGGTTCAAGGGGATACTTGAACACCACCACGTCGCCACGCTTGGGCTCGCCAGTCTCGAGGAACTTGGTGTTGGTCACCGGATCCCGCAGACCATAGGCAAATTTTTCCACCAGGATGAAGTCGCCCACCAGCAGGGTGGGCATCATGGAACCTGACGGGATCTGGAACGGTTCAAAAATGAACGAACGCAGGATCAGCACAAAGGTGATGACCGGGAAGACCCCGGCGGTCTGTTCAATCCAGACCGGCACAGGGGCCACCTTGGCCAGGGTCTTCTCATCCAGGTGGGCACCGCCATGGGCACGAGCCACGGCAATCTTGGCGGCGCGCTGCTTGGACCAAATCATCTTGTCCAGACACCAGATAACACCGGTGATCGCGCAGACCACCACCAGGATCAGGGAAAACGTGCTTGCCATCTATTAATCCTTTCCGACGTGGAGAATCGCGAGGAAGGCTTCCTGCGGCACGTCGACACGGCCGAGGGACTTCATCCGCTTCTTACCTTCTTTCTGCTTGTTCAGCAGTTTCTTCTTACGACTCACGTCACCACCGTAACACTTGGCGGTTACGTCTTTACGCAACGCCTTGACAGTGCTGCGCGCGATGATCTGGTTGCCGATGGCCGCCTGAATGGCGATATCGAACATCTGGCGCGGGATCAGCTCGCGCATCTTCTCCACCACCTGACGACCGCGATACTGGGCGTTGTCCTTGTGGGTGATGATGGCCAAAGCATCGACCCGCTCACCGTTGATCATGATGTCCAGACGGACCATGTCGGAGGTTTCGAAACGCTTGAAGCCGTAATCCAGCGAGGCGTAACCGCGACTGGTGGATTTCAGACGGTCGAAGAAGTCGAGCACCACTTCCGCCATCGGGATTTCATAGGTCAGTGCCACCTGCTTGCCGTGGTAGACCATGTTGGTCTGCACGCCACGCTTCTCGATACAGAGGGTGATCACGTTGCCCATGTACTCCTGCGGCAGCAGGATGTGACACTCGGCGATCGGCTCGCGCATCTCCTTGATGCTGGTGATGGCAGGCATCTGGGCCGGGCTGTCGATATGGATGGTGGAGCCGTCGGTCAGCTCGATCTCATACACTACTGTCGGCGCCGTGGTGATCAGATCCAGATCGTATTCACGCTCCAGCCGCTCCTGAATGATCTCCATGTGCAGCATGCCGAGGAAGCCGCAACGGAAGCCGAAGCCCAGCGCAGTGGAGCTCTCCGGTTCGAAGAACAGGGAGGCATCGTTCAGGGAGAGCTTGTCGAGGGCGTCACGGAACGACTCGTAGTCATCGCTGGAGATAGGGAACAGACCCGCATAAACCTGCGGCTTCACCTTCTTGAAGCCAGCCAGCGCCTTGTCGGCACCGTTCTTGGCCTGAGTCAGGGTATCGCCCACCGGCGCGCCGTGGATGTCCTTGATACCGCAGACAACCCAACCTACCTCGCCGCAACCCAGACCCTGAGTATCCACCTGCTTGGGTGTGAAGATACCGATACGATCGACACCCCACACCTGACCGGTGCTCATCACCTTGATCTTGTCGTTCTTCTTCAGGGAACCGTTCTTGATCCGCACCAAAGAGACAACGCCCAGATAGGAGTCGAACCAGGAGTCGATGATCAGCGCCTGCAGCGGGGCATCCGGGTCACCTTCCGGCGCCGGGATCTTGGCGACGATCTCTTCCAACACCAGGTCAACACCCAGACCGGTCTTGGCGGAGCAGCGCACCGCATCGACCGCGTCGATACCGACGATGTCTTCGATCTCCTCGGCAACCCGCTCCGGCTCTGCGGCCGGCAGGTCAATCTTGTTCAGCACCGGCACCACTTCCAGATCCATTTCCATGGCGGTATAGCAGTTGGCCAGAGTCTGTGCCTCAACCCCCTGGCCGGCATCCACCACCAGCAGCGCCCCTTCACAGGCCGCCAAAGAGCGGGAGACCTCGTAGGAGAAATCCACGTGGCCCGGGGTGTCGATAAAGTTCAGCTGGTAGGTGTTACCGTCTTGTGCCTGGTAGTTCAGGGTCACACTCTGTGCTTTGATGGTAATGCCGCGCTCGCGCTCCAGATCCATGGAGTCAAGCACCTGAGCCTGCATCTCGCGGTCGGACAAGCCACCGCAAGTCTGGATCAGACGGTCCGACAGGGTCGATTTACCGTGGTCGATGTGCGCAATAATCGAAAAGTTACGAATGTGTTTCATCGAGCAAGAGTCACTCAAAATTAGTTAAGGTCAGTTATGGAGGCGCGATTTTACTGGATAACCCGGCTGACGGCCATTCTTTAGTCGCCAGCGCCAGTGAAATAGCGCCTGTTCAGTCAGGGGAGGATGCGGACAGGGACGACCACGCCGAGCATCTGCGGGCCGTAGCACCCCTGATCCAGGCGGTTGGAAAAGTAACGAACCAGTAAAAAGCCCAGCACGCCCCCAAGCAGGCAGCAGATAATGGTGATCCCCTCCCCCCCCGAGAGCAGCGGTGCCAGCCAGAGCTGCCCCAGCAAGGCGCCAGCAAGCAGGCAAAACAGCGGCAACACATAGACCAGCGCCGCCCCGCGCAGCAGACTCTCTTGCGGGATACCGAGCCTCACTTGCTGGCCAACCCGCACCTCGGCGGTCAGCCTGACCCGCAAGCGGGGAGCTTTTAGGGGAAATGCCTTGGCCACGGTGCCGGTACCGCAGTTGGATTGCTGCTGACAACCACTGCAGGCGGAGCGACGCTCGCACTCCACCCAAGCATGGTCACCCTCAATGGCCACCACGGTCGCCAGCTCTTCACTCATCTCATTCACGGCAACACCTCGTGCTCATGCAATGGCAGGATCTGAACACGACTCACAGCCAACGGCAAGCCGCACACTACTGTGAACCCAGAACATGGACTCACTGCACCGCTTCGTTGCGAGCCAGCGGCTGCACCGACTCGGCGATGCGCTTGGCGGTCTCGGCAGGCACCTCGCCGACCACGGTGATCTCGACCCCCACCTCGTTGACATAGCTCACCAGCGAGGTCGCCCCCTGGCGGATCAGCTGCTGGCGCACCGCCTGCTTGGGATCGACCCGGGAGACATAGACCGAGAGATCCACCAGCCCGTCGGAGAGCATCATGTAATCCACCGGCATACTGGTGGTCACCAGCTGGTGCCGGTCTTGCGACAGCACCTTGAAGCCATCGGGCAACCAGGTGATCTGCCAGTTCAACTGCTGTTGCGGTGCAGGATAGGCATCCTCCAGCGCCAGCGCCGAGGGCTGCTTGCTGTTTGCCAGCCTAACCAACCAGGGGGACGGTTTCTGTTGCAATTGCAAATCAACTCCCAGCACCTGCTCCACCAAACTGCCCTCCCGCTCCACCATATCGACTCGCAGCAACAGGTGACTACGCTCGTCAATCCAGAGCACAAAACCATATTTGTCAGCTTCTTTGGGCACTAATCTGACGACTTGAGTGACCTCGCCAGCCACCCGGCTACGGCCAGCAAGCACAGGATCATAACTCTCCAGCACCTGTGCCAACGGCATCTTCACCAGGGTCGACCAGATACCGGGAAAGCGGGCATCCTTCAGGGTGTAGGGATCATGGCTGTTTTCAAAGAAGGTGTACTCGTTCTGACGCTGGAGATACTCGATCGCCTTGCCATCGAGATAGCTGAGATGGGCTACCTCCTTGCCATCGATCACGGCATGGCTGATGCGGATCGGTTCAAGACGTCCCTGACGGGCCTTGACCATGGACAATTCGAAGTTCTGTTGCTGCACGGCACTCTGCATCTGCTGCAACAAGGCCTCGGCCGACTTATCGTCGGCCGAGGCCTTGGCACTGATCAGCAGGAGAGAGGCCAGTAAAATACGGCTGTACTGGCGCACGTTGATATCCCTGACGACTCGTTATTGTTGGTTCTGCCTGTCTTGCAACAGGCGTTGTTGCAACTGGTGGTCACGCAGGAAGGCGTTGATCCGCTCCCGCTGTTCCTGCATCTGCTGTTCGGTCAGACCTTGCTGACGGGCACGGGCACCATCCTGTTGCGGATAGTGAACACTCACAGGCGCCGCACTGCCACCGATTGGAATGGTATTGAGCACCGGATTGGCCGGAACGCCATCCTGCCCCTGATACTGCTGCACCCCGAAAATCACGGCCGCGGCCACAGATGCCGCAATGGCATATTGACCCAGTTGCTGACCGACACGGCGGAACAACGGAACCACATTGGAATCAGTCTTGACCGGCGCAACGGCTGGTTGCAGCACGGGAGCCGTCTCGACCGGCTTGGGTGCCAGTATGGTGGGCTCATCCTCCAGCGCAGCCATGATGCTGTCACTGAGATCCAGTTGCAGATTGACCGGCAGGTCACCCCGCATGGCATCGCCGATCAGGTGGTAACGACCCCAGGTATCTTGCAAGTCGGAGTCCATCTCCAGCTCGTTCAGTACCTCTGCGTCACTCAGGTCACCATCCATCAGGGCAGAGATTTGCTCTTTATTTGCCATAAGTTAACCCGTCTTTCCCCAGTTAATTCTCGATCAGAGGTTGCAGCTTTTTATCGATTGCTTCCCTCGCCCGGAAGATACGGGATCTGACCGTACCCACAGGGCAATCCATGATTTCGGCAATCTCTTCGTAGCTCAGCCCTTCCAGTTCGCGGAGGGTGATAGCTGTCCTCAGGTCTTCCGGCAATGCCTCTATGGCTGAAAACACGGTGCGTTTGATCTCGTCAGTCAGCGCCAGGTTTTCGGGGGTTGAGACCTCTTGCAAGGCTTCACCGCCGCCATAAGACTCCGCTTCGTCAGCCTCCACATCACTGCTCGGGGGCCTACGCCCCTGGGAGGTCAGATAGTTCTTCGCCGTGTTCACGGCAATTCGGTACAACCAGGTGTAAAAAGCACTTTCGCCACGGAATGTCGGCAATGCACGGTAGGCTTTTATAAAGGCCTCTTGCGCCACATCGGGCACATCGCCGGGATTGTTGACATACCTGGCAACCAGGTTGACCACCTTTTGCTGGTATTTTTTTACCAACAGGTTGAAAGCTGCTTTATCGCCGCGCTGGACCCGTTCAACCAGTTGTTCGTCCAGTAGATTCTGGTCGCTCATCAGAGCCGTAAAACCCCCATCAGGTTATCGTTCTTCTTTTCCGGCCCTTCCTAAGCGCACAAGTTCAGACAGGGAGAATCAGAGAAAGTTCGCTTCAATTGAAAAAAATGTGATGCAGGCTGCATCCTCGCCCTCGCTTGGGCTACCATGGTGCCAGTTCTTAATCCAGGCCAATGATACTTATGAAAGCAAGTGTTGAATACCTTTGCGATGTACTGATCATTGGCAGCGGTGCCGCTGGTTTGTCCCTCGCGTTGCGATTGGCAGACCACGCCAAAGTCCTGGTTCTGAGCAAGGGGCCCATCAGTGAAGGGGCCACTTTCTATGCGCAAGGAGGCATCGCTGCCGTTTTCGACGAGACCGACAGCATCGAATCTCACGTGAGCGACACGCTCAACGCGGGCGCCGGGTTGTGTGACCCGGCAGTGGTGGAGTTCACCGCTCGCCACGCCCGCGAATCCATCCAGTGGCTCATTCAGCAAGGGGTCCCCTTCGATCAGGAGGAGAACGCCGACGGCGAATCCCAGTACCACCTCACCCGGGAAGGGGGCCACAGTCATCGCCGCATCTTCCACGCGGCGGATGCCACTGGCAAGGCGGTGCAACTGACCCTGATCGATCAGGTGCGCGCTCACCCCAATATCCAGTTGATGGAGCGCTTCAACGCGGTCGACCTCATCACCACCCGCAAGCTCAACCTGCCGGGCAACAAGGTGCTGGGCGCCTACGTCTGGAACCGCAACGCCGAGCAGGTCGAGGTGATCCGCGCCCGTTTCGTGGCGCTGGCCACCGGTGGTGCTTCCAAGGTCTACCAGTACACCTCCAACCCGGATGTGAGCTCTGGTGATGGTATCGCCATGGCATGGCGGGCCGGCTGCCGGGTGGCGAACCTGGAGTTCAACCAGTTCCACCCCACCAGTCTGTTCCACCCGGACGACCCCAACTTCCTGCTGACCGAAGCGCTGCGTGGCGAGGGGGCCTATCTGCGCCGCCCGGACGGCAGCCGCTTTATGCCGGAGTTTGACGAGCGGGCCGAGCTGGCACCGCGCGATATCGTCGCCCGCGCCATCGACCACGAAATGAAGCGGCTCGGGGCGGATTGCATGTATCTGGATATCAGCCACAAACCGGCCGATTTCATCATCAAGCACTTCCCGACCATTTATGAGCGCTGCCTCGCGGTCGGCATCGACATCACCAAGGAGCCGATGCCCATCGTGCCGGCCGCCCACTACACCTGTGGCGGCGTGATGATCGACAACAACGGCCAGACCGATATCCCCGGCCTCTATGCCATCGGCGAAGTGACCTACACCGGTCTGCACGGCGCCAACCGCATGGCCTCCAACTCCCTGCTGGAATGCGTGGTCTATGCCCATCAGGCAGGGGCCGATATTCTGGCCAAGCTGCCGATGAGCGTGGAGCCGCCGCGCCTGCCGGTATGGGACGAGAGCAAGGTGGAAGATTCCGACGAACTGGTGGTGATCCAGCACAACTGGCACGAACTGCGGTTGATGATGTGGGACTACGTGGGGATAGTGCGTACCAACAAACGCCTGGCCCGCGCCAAGCGCCGCATCGACCTGCTCAAGCAGGAGGTGCAGGAGTACTACGCCAACTTCCGTGTCTCCAACAACCTGCTGGAGCTGCGCAACCTGCTGCAGGTGGCCGAGCTTATCGTCAACTGCGCCCTGCAGCGCAAAGAGTCTCGCGGCCTGCACTACAACCTGGATCATCCGGATATGCTGCCGGACTCCAAGCCAACCGTACTGACCCCGGAGCGGGATTAATCCCCCTTCCCGCAAAACGTTACAGCAATCAGTGACCCCGCCCCGGCGGGGTCACTTGTTTTCAACCGCATTTCAGCCACAAAAGAGTGTCGCCAGCCACATGGCAACAGCTTATCGCGATAAATCAGCGCATGGTCATCACGGAAAGCAGGCGTCAGCGCCGGGACGGCAGAAAGTGGATGGCTCGCGCCAGCAGGCGGTAATGTTCGGGGGGAAGGGCATCGGAGAAGAGCCACAGTTGCCGTGGCGACACGGCTCCACTCTCTTGCGGATCGGGACAAAGCACCAGCCTGAGCACGCCGGGCAGAATGCGGCTTTTCTTGTCGAGCTGATAGCGGCGACCTTGCCACTGCAACCACTGACCATCCCAGACAAGCTCGAACGGGGGCTCGGCAAGCGCACGCCAGCTCAGCCAGAGCGCCACCAGCCAGACGGGCAGCAACAGCGCCCACTGCCAACCGGCAATCAGGCCAGCCACCGGCCAGAGCAGCAACAGAAAGAGGGCCACCAGCAAATATTGCTGATGGCGGGAGGGGTGAACCGTCATGATCACCCGCTCCACAGTATTACCCCTGGCGGTCGTGGCGCGCCTGATTGCGCTCCAGGATCATCGGGATCATGGCGGCAAATGCCGGATCGGCAGGGACACCATGACCCATGCACCATTTGAACAGATCCGGATCGTCGCTCGCCAGCAGGCGGATAAAGGTCTGCTGATCGGCTTCGCTCAGGGAGTCGAACTCGTGTTCGAAAAAGGGCATAAAGATCACATCCAGCTCGAGCATACCGCGACGGCAGGCCCACTTCAGGCGGGATTTTTCAACTGGGCTCAACATGGCACTCTCCTTACAAAGACCGGGGGATGGTACCAGCTGGATTTTCCGGCTGACAAACATTAGTTACGTCTTTACCATGCAGCTCACATACTTTCTCTCTGGAATACCATCGTGAGCCTGCAACCACCTGTTTTTCCTGCCGAGCCGACCCGCTTCCCCCTGACCAAGCTGGCCATCACCCGTATCAGCGGCCAGGATCGCGCCAAATATCTGCAAGGTCAGGTCACCTGTGATGTCAACGCCCTGCAACCGGGGCAACAGACCCAGGGTGGCCACTGTGATCCCAAGGGCAAGCTGTGGAGCAATTTCCGCCTGCTCTGCCTCGACGACAGTCTGCTGCTGCTGACCAGCCCCTCGGTACTTGAGCGTCAGCTGCCGGAGCTGAAGAAATTTGCCGTCTTCTCCAAGGTCGAGATCGCCGCCGATGAGCGTCACGCCACCGGGATCGCCGGTACGGGCAGCGATGGCTGGATCACTGCCCAGTTCGGCCTTGAGCAGAGCGGTCTGATCGACGGCGGCATGGCGGTGAAGATTGAACAGGATCGCTGGCTGCTGGTGAGCAATCAACAAGCCGACGCCCTGCCGCAAGGGGACGAGTCACTCTGGTGGGGGCTCGAGATCAAGGCGGGCCTGCCGCACATGGAGGCGGTGCATCAGGGGGAGTTCATCCCGCAGATGCTCAACCTGCAGGCACTGGACGGCATCAGCTTCAACAAGGGCTGCTACATGGGGCAGGAGACGGTGGCCCGCGCCAAGTATCGCGGCGCCAACAACCGCGCCCTGTTCCTGCTGGCGGGGACTACCGGCGAGCCAGTTGCCAGCGGCGATACCCTGGAGCTGCAACTGGGTGACAACTGGCGTCGCAGCGGCATGGTGCTCAACGCCTGGCAACAGGCCGGGCAGGTGTGGCTCACCGCCGTGCTACCAAAAGATACCGAGGCTGACGCCCAATTCCGCCTCAAGCAGGACGAAGGCTCCCGCCTCACCCTGCAACCCCTGCCTTACGCCCTGACCGAGTAAGGTCGGCTAGCGAGGCACCCGCGCCAACAGTGCCTCCTTCAGCCAGCGCCCCGCCTGCCCCAGCGGGCGGGCGCGATGCCACTGCAGTTCCAGCGCCAGCGCGTGGCTGGCGATAAAGTCCGGCTCCAGCACCACCACTTCGCCGCGAGCCAGCGGCTGATGCAGCAGAAATTCCGGGATGGCGGACCAGCCAAGGCCCCGCTTGACCAGCTCCAGCACCCCGAGATCCCCCTCGACCCACCACACCTGAGCCGAGATGCGAAAACGCTGGCGCTCGCTCCCTTCCCGTCGGCCGGTGACCATCAGCTGGCGTGCCCCCTGCAGATCGACCTCCCGCAGCGGCTGCTTGCGGGCCAGCGGATGATCCGGTGACACCACCAGCGGCATGGTAACCTCCCCCAGCGAACGGGCAACGATCTCCCGCTGGGGATGCACCTTCTGGTAGCTGATGCCGAGCTGGGCCCGGCCAGTCACCAGCATCTCGGTCACATCCTCCATCAGCGGGAAGAGCAGCTCCAGCTCCACCGTGGGGTAGCGGGTGGCAAACTCCTCCAGCAGGGTGCCGAGCCAGGGGAGGTGGGAGTCATCATCGATGGCCAGGGTGAGGCGCGTCTCCACCCCGGCCGCCAGCTCCCCGGCAATGGACTGCAACCGCTCACTCTGCGCCAGCAGGATCCCCGCCTCCTGCACCATGCGGGCCCCCGCCTCCGTCAGCTGCGGATAGCGGCCGCTGCGGTCAAACAGGGTGAGCGCCAGATCGATCTCCAGATTGGCGATGGCGCTGCTCACTACCGACTGCGCCTTGCCCAGCTTGCGGGCGGCAGCGGAAAACGAGCCGGTTTCGGCGGCCGCCAGCAAGATCCTCAGTTGTTCCAGTGATGGCGTCATCTTATGGCCCTCCGGCAAGCCCTCTCATCCATCTATTTTAGCGATGGATACCAACATGAATCTATCGCGAAAGTTCTATAGATTAACCTGCAATTTGTGAATGAACCTGATTGAGAGAGTGACTTATGCGTACCCGTAACGATCGCCTGCGCCATGCCATTGGCTTTGAATTCATTGGCCTGCTGATTGCCGCCCCGCTGGCCAGCTGGGTTACCGGGGTCGGGCTAAACCATATGGGCCCGCTGGCACTGTTCTTCTCGGTGCTGGCCACCGTCTGGAACTACATCTACAACATCGGGGTCGACAGGCTGCTGCTCAAATATCAGGGCCATACCCACAAGACCCTGTGGCAACGGGTGCTGCATACCTTCGGCTTTGAGGGCGGTCTGCTGATCGTCGCGCTGCCGGTCATGTCCTGGTGGCTGAGCGTCAGCATGCTGGAGGCGCTGGTGCTGGATCTGGGCTTCGTCGTCTTCTACCTGATCTATGCCTTCGTCTACAACTGGGGCTATGACAAGGTGTTTCCCATCCCCCGCGAAGTGCCGCACGGCATGCCCCAAGAGGCGCGCTAAGGCACGAATCAGTTGGATTGAAACCGAGAAGTGAAGGTCAACAAGGGAAGGCAACAGAAGAAACGGCACGGCCCCATCATGGCAGACATGATGGGGCCGCAACAGGGATCAGCGCTGGCAGGCCGGCTGATTCAGAGGTAAGGATTCAGGCCTGCCCGTCGCTCAAGCCTGGGCTTTGAGCTCTTCGCCGCTCTCGTCGGCAGCGGCAGCCTCTTCAGGCTGGGCCTGGGCAGCCTGCAGCGCTTCCAGCTCGCTCTGATAATCGCTCAGGATCTGCTGGGCAACCGCCATATCTCCCTTGTGTTTGCGCTCGAACAGATGGTGCTGCACCACGCCGTTGAGATACTCCACCGTGATGGGCTGCTCCAGGGTGGCCATCAGCTCCTCTTTCTCCAGCTCGGCATTGATTTCATCGGCGGTCGTGCGCAGCAGCCCGGCCAATTGAACCAACATGCGGCGCTCACCTTCGCGCAGCAGGCTCAACATGCGGTTTCTCTGCTGCTCATTCTGTTGGGTCATACATTTCCTTACGTCAATTGGGAACAAGCCCGCTCATTCTGCCCTGTCCCCATGACAGCGTCTATCTCATGCCCCCCACAAATTTTTGGCGCTGGCTCACAAATGGCTACAGATGCTATTTGAAGCGCCTCTGGGGTATAGTAGCCGCTGATTTTCGGGCGCTTTTTTCACCTTCATCCGCAGACAGGGATGAGACGGCAAGGGCGCCTGCCCGGTTTACCCCAACGAGGTGAAGATCCGCTTTATGACCGACGCCATTGTGGTGCTCTGCACCTGCCCAGATCAAACCAGTGCCGACCTTCTCTGCGAACAGCTGCTGAACCAGCGGCTGGCCGCCTGCATCAATCAACTGCCGGGCGTCACCTCCGTCTATCGTTGGCAAGGCAAGGTGGAGCGCACCGCCGAGATCCAGCTCATCATCAAATCCCGTCAGTCGCGCTTTGCCGAGCTGCAGGCATGTATTCAAGCCAATCACCCCTATGAGGTGCCCGAGCTGCTGGCCCTGCCGGTGAGCGCCGGACTACCCGCCTATCTCGACTGGCTCAATGGGGAGACCTCATGACATTCAACCGCTTGCTCTCTCCCCTGTTGCTGCTCTGTGCTCTGTTGACGACAGCGGTAGGCTGCGCCCCAGCCCACGCCAGCGGCGCCGATCTGCTCAGCTCGCTGGGCATTGAGGCCAACGCCAAACCCAAATTTTTGCAGGTCGATGAGGCCTTTCAGATCGAGAGCGAACAGCGCGGCGATCAGCTGCTGCTGACCCTCCACATCGCCGACGACTACTACCTCTATCGCCACAGCCTGCGCTTCAAGGGGAACAACCTCACCTTCAGCGAGCCGACCCTGCCGGAAGGCACCGAGCACGAGGATGACTTCTTCGGCAAGACCCGGGTCTACTACCAGCAGGTGAGCATCACGGTGCCGCTAAAGGAGGTGGGGGAAAATGCCACCCTGCGGGTGCGCTATCAGGGCTGTACCGACGGCCTCTGCTACCCGCCGACCGACAAGCTGATCGATGTGGCCCCGCTGGTCACGGCAACCACTGCGTCCACTGCTAAAACGGCACAAAGCGTCGCACCGGTTAGCCAGCAGGATCAGCTGGCCGCCGCCCTCGGCAATCAGGGGTTCTGGCTCAGCATCGTCGCCTTCTTCGCGCTGGGGCTGGGGCTCGCCTTCACCCCCTGCGTCTTCCCCATGTATCCCATTCTGACCGGCATCATCGCCGGTGCCGGCCATCGCCTTTCCACCAGTCGCGCCTTCCTGCTCTCCCTGGTCTATGTGCAGGGGATGGCGGTCACCTACACCTTGCTGGGGTTGGTGGTCGCCTCGGCGGGTCTGAAATTCCAGGCGGCGCTGCAACACCCCTATGTGCTGATCGGCCTCTCGGTGATGTTCGTGCTGCTGGCCCTCTCCATGTTCGGACTCTATACCCTGCAACTGCCGAGCAGTTTGCAAACCCGGCTCTCCGGCCTCTCCAACCGCCAGCAGGGGGGCTCAGTAGTCGGGGTCGCCATCATGGGGATGATCTCCGGGCTGGTCTGCTCCCCCTGCACTACGGCGCCGCTCTCGGGGGCTCTGATCTACGTGGCCCAGAGCGGCGATCTCTGGCTCGGCGGGGCGGCACTCTATGCGCTGTCACTGGGGATGGGGCTACCGCTGCTGCTGCTAGGCACCTCGGGTGGCAAGCTACTGCCCAAGGCGGGCGCCTGGATGGATGTGATCAAGCAGCTGTTTGGTTTTGCCCTGCTGGCAGTGCCGATACTGCTGCTGTCACGGCTATGGAACGATCAAGTTACTACCCTCGCCTGGCTTGGCTGGGGGCTGCTGCTGTGCGGCTATCTCTATCACCATAACCAGCACCAGCCCCACTCGGTGGCTAAAAGCGTGCGCGGCTTCGTGCTGTTGCTGGCGATGATCAGCGCCGTGGTGGTGGGCAAGGATCTGCTGCAACCGGCCCCCCCAGCTGCCGTCACGGCGGATGCCGGTCAAACGGCACCGCAGTTTATCCGCGTCAAGACGCTGGATGATCTCAAGGTGCAGCTGGCCGCCGCCCGCGGTAAGCCGGTGCTGCTCGACCTCTACGCCGACTGGTGCGTCGCCTGCAAGGAGTTCGAGCACAAGACCTTCAGCGACCCGGCGGTGCGGGAGCGCTTCGGCCAGATGGTTCTGCTGCAGGCAGACGTCACTGCCAACGACGATGCCGATATCGAGCTGCTCAACAGCCTCAATGTGCTCGGACTGCCGACCCTCATCTTCTTCGACCGCGAGGGCAAGGAGCTGACAGGGCAGCGGGTCACCGGCTTTATGGGGCCTATCCCCTTTGCTAAACACCTCGAGATGGTAAGTGATGCACACTGAGTTGCGTCGGCTGCAGACAAGCGATGCACCTGCCTTGCAGCGGCTGTTCGAGCAGACCCCCTCCTATCAGGCGGCGGTGAGCAATGACCCTCTCTCTGCACAGGCAGGAGAAGAGGAACTTGTCGCCTGCCCATCCGGCCTGCCTCTCTCCGACAAACATCTCATCGGCCGCTGGGAGCAGGGAGAACTCACCGCTGTCATTGATCTGCTGCGCGGCTACCCCAATCCAGACACCGCCTATCTGGGTCTGTTACTGGTGGGGGAACCCTGGCAAGGGAGTGGCCGTGGTCAGTCGCTCTATCTTCACGCCTGCACGCTGGCAAGCTCATGGGGGGCTACCCGGCTTCGCCTGTCAGTGATTGCCAGCAATGAGAGTGCTCTATCCTTCTGGCTGCGCAGAGGCTTCACCGAGTGCTATCGCCGCGAGCTGGCTGGTTATCGGGCCGAGGCCATCGTGCTGGAACGTTCACTGGAACCGTGAGCCGAGGTTTGCCGCCGCGCATTCGCGTGGCACAATCGCCCCTCTCGTTTTGCACTTGTCCGGAGTTTTGATGAAAAAGTGGTTCATCCCCCTGCTAGCCCTCTGGCTTTATGGCTGCAGTGCAGGGCCCGGTGAAGAGGATATCCGCCAGCAGGTCACCGCCAAGCTACTGGCCGAGACAGACGCCAACCTGTTCGATATCAGCGACTTCACCATCCTCGGCAAGGAGGCGCGGATGGAGGGGGTCTATCTGGTCAAGGTGAGTTACCAGCTCCACTTCAAGCAGGGCCTCGATCAGTTGCAGGTGTTGCACGACGAGGACCTGGTCTACGACCGGGTTGGCCCCTTCCAGCAGGAGATGGGGCTGATGGAGCTCGAGCGCAAATATGGCGAGTTCGAGGCGGGCCAGGTGCTGCCACAAGAGGCCGAGGTGTGGATGATGAAGGACGAACAGGGGTGGCGACTGGCGGAACCGGCCCAATAAAGGGCTGCCCGCCCCTTACGCACTGCAACTACGGGACTGCTGTTGCCAACCAGCTCAAACCTGGGTATCGACCCGATACCCTTTTCGCTCGGCAGGTTCGCTCGGCAACTTGCTGGCCAACCCTGACAGCACCTCCTTGAGGGTGACCCCGCTCTCTACCGCACCACTGCTCTCCAGCAGCTTGGTCAGCTGGTTCTGCAAGGGGTTGACCGTTTCACGCTCGGCTCCTGGCTCGCTCTCTTTTTCCTGTTCGCCCTGCTGATCCAGCGTCTCCAGCAGGCGCTCCAGATCCCGCTTGAGCGGGTTCTCGCTGCTGTCATCGATGGCGAGTTTGCGCTGTTCCTGCTCTTGCCGCCGCTGTTGTTGCTGCAATGCCAACTGTTGCTCCTGCTGCTGTTGCAGGGAGCCCATCATGGTGTTGATGAACGCTTCCAGCGAATCCCTGATTGAAACAGTGCCACCGCCGCTGCTCTCCCCTTGCGGTGACAGCCCCAGCTCATCCAGCACAGCGCCAAGGTCGCGCACCAAGCTGTCACTGCCCGTTGATGGTGAAGTTGCAGCCCGCTCCTGTGCCTGCACAGCGGGATAACCCTGCCGTTGCGACAGCGGGGTGAGCCCGCCTGACGCGACCACATTTATATCCATCTTGGCCCTCCTCTCCCCGTCCTCAGCTCTTTCTCGGCAACTATTCCGGCAAGCAGACACACCCTCGTCCCCTTGGCAGATAACCGCTCTCACACCTAAAGGATAGCGCCAACCGGACGAAATTGGCGCAAATGCATCTTTTGGTCTATCAGGCGGAACGATAGTGCCAACCCTCTATAAACAAGGGCTGGCAAGTAGGCTGGCGTTCAGCCAGCACTGCGCAGGCTGACAATCGGAGTCAGAAGATATCCTTCATCCGGTGCCACAGCATCCCCAGTGCCAGCAGCGGAGAGCGCAGCGCCGGGCCACCGGGGAAGGTGATGTGAGGCACGCTGGCGAAGAGATCGAAACCCCGGCTCTCGCCGCGGATCGCCTCGGCTACCAGCTTGCCCGCCATATGGGTGGCGTTGAGACCGTGCCCCGAGTAGGCCTGGGCATAGAGCACATTGGGATGCTCCTTGAGACGGCCAATCTGCGGCAGCCGGTTGGCGCCGATCCCGATCATCCCGCCCCACTGGAACTCGATGGCGGTACCAGCCAGCTCGGGGAAGACCCGCAGCATCTTGGGCAGCATGAAGGCCTTGATATCGCGGGGATCCCTTCCCGAGTAGTTACAGGCCCCGCCGAACAGCAGACGACCGTCGGCGGAGAGGCGGTAGTAGTCGAGGGCCACGTTCTGATCGCACACCGCCATGTTTTGCGGCAGCAAGCGCTGGCGCAAGCGGCGATCCAGCACCTCGGTAGCGAGAATGTAGGAGCCCGCGGGCAGCACCCGCCCTCCCAGCTCCGGATTGAGGTCGTTGAGGTAGGCGTTGCAGCCGATCACCAGATAGTCAGAGGTGACCCGACCATGAGCCGTGGTCACCTCGACCTGCTTGCCGTAATCGATATGGGTCACCCGGGAGTGTTCAAACAGGGAAACCCCGAGGCTGGCTGCGGCGCGCGCCTCGCCGAGCGCAAGATTGAGAGGATGCAGGTGGCCGGAGCCCATGTCGATAAGGCCGCCGATATAGCGATCCGATCCCACCACGCTATGGATATCTTCCCGCGGCACCAGTTTGAGTTCGTGCTCATAGCCGAGGCTCGCCAGATGCGCGAGATCCTCTTCGAAACCGGCCAGATGACGCTGACGGGTCGCGAGGTCGCAGTAGCCCCAGGTGAGATCGCACTCGATGTTGAAGCGTTCGACCCGCTCGCGCACCAGCTGCACCGCCTCCAGCCCCATCAGGTCGAGTTCGCGCACCCCATCCTCACCAATCCAGCGGGCAAACTGGCTGGTATCGTGGCCGATACCGCGAATAAGCTGACCGCCGTTGCGCCCGGAGGCGCCCCAGCCGATGCGGTTGGCCTCCAGCAGCACCACCTTGTAGCCCGCATCAACCAGATTGATGGCGGTGTTGAGGCCAGTAAAACCGCCGCCGATAATGCAGACATCCGCTTTCAGCTCGGCCTCGAGTTCCGACCACTGCTGTGGATCGTTGCGGGTCGCCGCGTAGTAGGAGGCGACGTGCTCCTGATATCCGTTGTGCTTTCCTGCCTGCATACTCAGCATCCTGCCTTGGTTGCAAATTGTTTAATAAAATAAGCAAAGTTGTTTCGATAATACCCAGTTCCTCCTCCACTCACCAACCGGTGCGGATCACAGAAATGCAAAAGGCGCCCTGAAGGGCGCCTTTTCATGCAATCAAGGTGCTGTAACGAATTACAGTACGTCGATGGCGTTCAGGTCGGAGAATGCTTTCTCCAGACGAGCGATCATGGAAGTCTGACCTTCACGCAGCCATACGCGCGGATCGTAGTACTTCTTGTTCGGCTTGTCGGCGCCTTCCGGGTTGCCCAGCTGGCCTTGCAGGTAAGCTTCGTTCTTCTTGTAGAAGTTCAGCAGACCTTCCCAGGTTGCCCACTGGGTGTCGGTGTCGATGTTCATCTTCACTACGCCGTAGGAGATGGACTCGCGGATCTCTTCAAGAGTGGAACCTGAACCACCGTGGAATACGAAGTCCAGAGACTTGGCTGGAACGCCAAACTTCTCGGAAACGTACTTCTGGGAAGCGTCCAGGATGGACGGGGTCAGCTTGACGTTACCCGGCTTGTATACACCGTGTACGTTACCGAAGGAGGCAGCGATGGTGAAACGCGGGCTGATCTTGGACAGACGCTCGTAAGCGTAAGCAACATCTTCCGGCTGGGTGTACAGAGCGGACTGATCCATGTGGCTGTTGTCGACACCGTCTTCTTCGCCACCGGTGCAACCCAGTTCCAGCTCCAGAGTCATGTTCATCTTGGCCATGCGGGTCAGGTACTCGCAGCAGATGTCGATGTTCTCTTCCAGAGACTCTTCGGACAGATCCAGCATGTGGGAGGAGAACAGCGGCTTGCCGGTTTCAGCAAAGTGCTTCTCGCCCGCTTCCAGCAGACCGTCGATCCACGGCAGCAGCTTCTTGGCAGCGTGGTCGGTGTGCAGGATTACCGGCACGCCGTAGGCTTCGGCAACAGCGTGAACGTGCTTGGCACCAGAGATGGCACCCAGGATGGCAGCTTTCTGACCTTCCAGCTTCAGACCCTTACCGGCGGTGAACACGGCACCACCGTTGGAGAACTGAACGATAACCGGCGCTTTAACCTTGGCAGCAGCTTCCAGTACGGCGTTCACGGAGTCGGTACCAACGCAGTTTACGGCCGGCAGAGCAAAGCCGTTCTCTTTAGCGATGGCGAACACTTTCTGAACGTCATCACCAGTGATCACGCCGGGTTTTACGAAGTCGAAAATTTTCTTAGACATGTTTAATCGTCCTGTCTCGTATGCCGTTAATAAAAAATGGGGGGTTCATCATGAACCGGCACAGCGGGCACATGATAAACGAAACGGGAGGCTTTTGCCCCCCGTTCCGGGTCAATTAGGCTTTGGCGCGCTGTTCCAGAATCGCAACAGCCGGCAGAACCTTGCCTTCTACGAACTCCAGGAAGGCGCCGCCGCCAGTGGAGATGTAGGAGACTTTGTCAGCGATGCCGAACTTGTCGATGGCAGCCAGGGTGTCACCACCGCCAGCGATGGAGAAGGCCGGAGAAGCAGCGATGGCTTCAGCGATAACCTTGGTGCCTTCAGCGAACTGGTCGAACTCGAACACGCCAACCGGGCCGTTCCACAGGATGGTCTTGGCGTTCATGATGATGTCAGCCAGGGCCTTGGCAGAATCCGGGCCGATGTCGAAGATCATGTCGCCGTCAGTCACATCGTTAACAGACTTGATGGTCGCCGGAGTGGACTCGGAGAACTCGGCACCTACAACCACGTCGGTGGTCACAGGAATGTTGGTCTCGGCAGCCAGTTTCTTGGCGGTGTCGATCAGGTCGTGCTCGCACAGGGACTTGCCGACGTTGTGACCGGCAGCAGCGATGAAGGTGTTGGCGATGCCACCACCGACAACCAGCTGGTCAGCGATTTTGGAGAGGGATTCCAGAACGGTCAGCTTGGTGGAGACCTTGGAGCCGCCAACGATGGCAACCATCGGGCGCTCGGGCTTCAGCATGGCTTTGCCCAGGGCTTCCAGTTCACCCGCCAGCAGCGGACCAGCACAAGCGACCGGAGCGAACTGGGCAACACCGTAGGTGGAACCTTCGGCGCGGTGAGCAGTACCGAACGCATCCATTACAAAGACATCACACAGGGCGGCGTATTTTTTGGCCAGCTCTTCGGTGTTCTTCTTCTCGCCTTTGTTGAAGCGGCAGTTTTCCAGCACAACCAGCTCACCGGCAGCGACTTCTACGCCATCCAGGTAATCCTTGGCCAGGCGAACCGGGCAGG
Organism: Aeromonas sp. 604176; assembly: GCF_049170755.1. Taxonomy (NCBI): domain Bacteria; kingdom Pseudomonadati; phylum Pseudomonadota; class Gammaproteobacteria; order Aeromonadales; family Aeromonadaceae; genus Aeromonas; species Aeromonas sp. 604176. Next base: position 2,676 of record NZ_JAAKNE010000068.1, on the reverse strand, counting down.
ACAGAGCGTCTTTCAGATAGTTGACAACCGGAGCCAGGGAGAATTCTTCGTTGTATTCACCCTCGGTCGGACGACCCAGGTGGGAGGTGATCATCAGCTTGGCGCCCTTTTCCAGAGCCAGCTTGATGGTCGGCAGAGTCGCAACGATACGTGCATCGGAGGTGACCTTGCCGTCTTTTACCGGTACGTTCAGGTCAGCACGGATCAGAACGCGTTTACCCGCCAGATCCAGGTCAGTCATCTTGATAACAGACATATTCAGTCCTCTATATTTTCCAGGTAATGTTAAAAACAGTAACCTTTCGCCCGGGGCAGGCTCAGCCTGCGGCCATCATGGCCCGGGTGGTATCCAGCATCCGGTTTGCGAAGCCCCATTCGTTATCGCACCACATCAACATCTTGACGAGGTTGGCATCGCTCACCCGGGTCTGGGTACCATCAATGATGCAGGAGTGTGCATCATGATTGAAGTCTACGGAGACCAGCGGTTCTTCCGTGTAATCCAGAATACCGTGTAATGTACCTCTGGATGCCCGTTGCAGGGCTTGATTTACGTCACTAACTGTCACTTTTTTACGAACAGTAATACTGAGATCCATCGCTGTTACATTGATGGTCGGCACCCGCACCGCGATCGCCTCGAACTTGCCGGCGAAGTGGGGCAGGATACGCTCCAGCCCCTTTGCCAGCTTGGTGTCCACCGGAATGATGGACTGACTGGCAGCGCGGGTTCGGCGCAAGTCACTGTGGTAGGCATCGATGACTTGCTGATCATGCATGGCCGAATGAATTGTCGTAATAGTACCACAATTTATCTCGAATTCTCGATGCAATGTTTCAATCACCGGCACCACGCAGTTGGTGGTACAGGAGGCGTTGGAGACGATCCGCTCCGCTCCGGTGAGGGTATGATGGTTGACCCCGTAGACCACGGTGGCATCCACATCGGCATCCGCCGGGTGGGAGAAGAGCACCTTGCCCGCCCCCGCCGTCAGATGCAGCTCGGCATCGGCCCGCGAGCCAAACACCCCGGTGCAATCGAGCACCACATCGACCCCCAGCGCCCGCCACGGCAGCTTTGACGGATCCCGCTCGGCAAACAGAGAGATAAGATCCTCCCCCACCAGCATGCTGTTGCCCGCCAGTTGCACCGGATGGTGGAACCGACCGTGACTGGTATCGTAACGGGTCAGGTGCACCATGGCCTCGGGGGCCGCCAGCTCGTTGATGGCGACGATCTTGATGGTCTTGTCGCGCCCGCTTTCATAGAGGGCTCGCAACACGTTGCGACCGATCCGCCCGTAACCATTGATGGCAATCTTGATCATCGAGAATCCGTTTCCTTGAACCAGCAACAGGGCGGCGCACCGGCCGCCCGGGAGCCCCGGCTACGACAGCAGGGCCTCCTTGAATTCACCGCGGGCCAGCAGTGCGGCCCCGAATACCCCGGCACTGTCACCAAGGGCAGGAGCAATAATGGGGGTTGCGAAGCGGGGATTAAAGAGGAAGGGCAAAATTGTCTGCCGTCCGGCGCTGTAAAGGCTCTGCACATTGCCCACCCCGCCACCGATGACGATCACATCCGGGTCGAGAATGTTGACCACGTTGGCCAGCGCCTGACCAAACAGCAGATGCAGCCGGTCGATGGTGAGCTTGGCCACATGATCGTGAGCCGTGGCGGCCGCGATTTGGGCAAGCGAGAGGTGGCGCTTGGCCTTGGCTTCGTACCAAGCCTCCAGCGCCGGACCGCTGATCAGGGTCTCGACGCAGCCACGCTTGCCGCAGTAGCACTCGGGGCCATCAGGGGAAAGCACGTTATGGCCCCACTCACCGGCGATGCCGTGATGGCCGTTGAGGATCTGGCCGTTGATGACGATGCCGGAGCCGACCCCGGTGCCCATGATGATGCCGAACACCACTTTCGCATCGGGATGGTGCTGGCGCACTGCACCGAGATGGGTTTCTGCCAGCGCGAAGCAGTTGGCGTCGTTGGCGATCAGCACCGGCACGCCCAGCTTGCGCTCCAGATCCTCCTTGAACGGCTTGCCGTTGAGCTCGGTGGTGTTGCAGTTCTTCATCAGGCCGGTCTGCGGATCCCGCGCCCCCGGCGTGCCCATGCCGATGACGGTCGGGCGCTGGCCAATCTTCTCGGCACACTCAGCTACCAGCTTGGCGATCTGGCCGATCATATGGTCATAACCGCCAGCCCGCTCGGTGGGGATGCGGTGGCGCAGCAGCACCTCGTTACCATCCAGCACCACGCATTCGCACTTGGTACCACCAAGATCGATACCCCAATCCAGTGACTTGCTGCTCATCTTGCCTCCTGCACTGGCGCCACATTCTCGTCGTTGCAGCGCCTATTTCAATGTAAAACGGGGCCTGACGGCCCCGGATTTCAAACAAACTCTTCTTCTCTCGCCCCGGCCTTAGCGACCGTGGTACTGGGCAGAGAGCTCGTGTACCGCGTTGACGAACACACCGGCATGTTCCGGGTTCACATCCTGATGGATGCCGTGGCCGAGGTTGAATACGTGACCATTGCCGTGACCGAAACCGGCCAGAATGGAGGCGACCTCTTCACGGATGCGAGCCGGAGTGGCGTAGAGCATGGAGGGATCCATGTTGCCCTGCAGCGCAACCTTGTCACCGACCCGGCGCTTGGCATCGGCGATG
>NZ_JAAKNE010000067.1:0-22930 GCF_049170755.1 Aeromonas sp. 604176 | reverse complement strand
TGGTGGAGCTACGCGGGATCGAACCGCGGACCTCTTGCATGCCATGCAAGCGCTCTCCCAGCTGAGCTATAACCCCAACTCACCTCGGCGCTGACGAAGTTATCTCCGGCAACGGAGGCGCATGATAGGCATCACCCGCTTTGCTGTCAACCCTAAAATAACCGCGACTGATTCGTTTAGTCAAAATTGCAGCAGTTCGCTGTTTTTACCAGCAAGGCGCGTGCTATCTCTCTGTTTTATGTCACAAATCGGCTCAAGCACCTATACAGGAGAGGCCGTGCAGCAAGCCTCTTTCCCCATGCAACGCCCCCGCTCTCAGACCTCTCTATGCTGGCAGGTAATCAGCTTCTCCCCCGTCACCTCGGGAAAGCCTTTCCATAAAGGGCATTGCATTTGAAAACCCTTTCCATGATTTTTGTAAATTTACAACACAGAAAGTTGATCTGGCTCACAAATGACCATAGGATCAAACCGTGACCCAAGTCACACACCATAACCATAAATGACAGAGCGATGAGGTAAACCATGTTTGAGAATCTGGCAGTCCTGTTCCACCTGCGCGGTGCAACCACCAAGAACGGCGTTGTAGAGAAAGATGCCTATGCCCCCTCCACCCGTGAATACTACTTCCGCTACGGCAAATAATTGCTGAAAGTCTTTCACGGAAAACGTAATAAAACTACAACACACATCATCACACAGCCCTCTCGAGGCGCTGTCCTGTCCGGGCCAGATGTTCCACGGCCAAACCTGAACTCCACCAAACAAGAATGGGGCCCGCAGGCCCCATCTTTTATTGCATCGGCTCATTGCAGGATCTCGGCCTGATCCAGGTATGACACCATGAAATCCCCTTGCCGGGAGCGCTGGCTTGGATAACACCAGCATCCGGGAAGCTGGCTATAATGCTTGCCATCCTTGTTCAACAGCCAAATGCCGTCGATTAGGTACTGCATGAAGGGACAGCATGACGACGGACAGAGATTTAAAAAGAGCAAGCGAAGTTGAGCAAGCCCTCATCCTGGCGATACCGACCCGCTGGCCTGTCTCGCCAACAGCGGGATGCTCGCCTCTCGGGCAACCTGAAAATATTCGGCCGCAGACTTTCCAGCAGTGTAATTACAACAGCGGAAAGGTTACCACGAATCAGGTTCACACCTTATCAGAGAGCAGTGCAGCCATCACTTGGGGAGAGCCTTCATGCCGGCACCACAAGTCGGCCTGACCGGATACAAGACAGAGCAGAAAAAGAGGGATTGGCAGAGCAACCAATGTTCAGCGCCGCGGGTTGCAAAAGCGGGGCATGACCAGCATGCCCCGCCACAACTCAAGCCTTATTTACAGCTGGCGGCCCCCACATCCTGCCAGACGTCGTGTTTGCCGGGCTCGTTGCCCTTGGTCCAGTATTGCGCTTTCCATTGACGCCCATTATGGGTGGTGACCTCGCCACCGTTGTAAGCTACATTGGCATCCCAACCCAGTTGCACCTTGCTCACCAGCAACCACTGATCTGCGGTACGGCTCGGCTCGTTGCCCTGAGTCCAATACTTGGCCTGCCACACCAGCTGGTTGTGACTCACCTTGTCACCGCCGTTGTAGACCTTGCTCGCCTGCCAGGCAGGCCAGTTGGCCGCATCCGGATCGGTGGCCGAGCAACCGCCACCACCGCTGACCGGCTTGACCGTCAGACGGGTTGCCGCGCTGGCATCCAACCCACCGTCGGAGACGGTGAGGCTAAGGTCATAGGCGGTGTCGCTGGTGACGCTCGGGCCGGTGACCACCAGGGTGGCACTGTTCTGACCGCTGGCGGTGAGGCCGGCCGGTACCGTCCACTGATAGGTGAGCGGATCACCGTTCGGGTCAGACGCGGTCGCCTTGAGGGTCACCTGCTTGCCAGACTCCACGGAAGCGGTAGCCGGCAGGCTCACCAGTGGCGGCAGGTTGGGCTGCGGCGCCTTGTTGGTGACCACCACCTGATCCTTGGCACTCAACTGCTGGTCATCGGTCACTGTCAGCTCGAACACCAGATTGATGTCGGTGGACACGGCATCGAGTACAACGCGGGCCTTGGCCTGAGTGGCATCAAACAGGGTGGCCTGCGGGCCGGATACCTGCTTCCAGCTATAGGTGAGGGCGCCATTTTCCGCGTCGTGGGACGCGGAACCATTCAGCGTCACCTCGGTCGGGCCAGTGACACTCAGATCGCTGCCCGCGTTGGCCACCGGCGGCTTGTTAGCTGGCGGAGTGGTTCCCTCGCCGTGACCCAACCCCTCGTGCATGGCATTGAGGATGTCGCCGTTGTCGGCATCAATCTCCCAGGAGAAGAGGCCGCCCAGCTTGTTGGCTAGCACATACTGCCCCTTGGCCTTGACCGAGCGGTCGTTGTCATAGGTGATGAGATCGCCGGTCGAAGCCTTGAACAGATAGGGAGCCTCGGCCACCTCGTCGTAGCTCTTCTCCCAGCCAGCTCCCATCCGGTTGTTGACGATGTCGCGGTAATCGACCACGCCATCTTCCCAGGTGCCTTTCACCTTGCCGGTCGCCTTGCCGGTGAAGGGGTTGTTGCCCTGATAGCCGCTCACGCCAGTCCAGCCACGGCCATACATGGCGGCACCGACCACCAGCTTGCCGGGGTCAACCCCTTGCGCCAGCATCAGGTTGACTGCCTTGTCGGTGGTGTACTTGGTATCGGGATCCCAGCTCGCCGCGTAGAGGTTAGTCTGGTGGCCCAACTCGGTGTTGCTCCAGGCGCCGTTGTAGTCGTAGGTCATCATAAAGATGTGGTCCATATAGGGTTGGGCCGCCCTGTAGTCCACATCCTGGATCTTGTCCCCCCCGGCCCCGATAGCCGACGTCAGCTCATACTGGCGACCAGTCTGCGACTCCAGCTCGTCGAGCATGGCGCGCAGCTCCTTCATCAGGGCCACGTAGGTGGCACCATCACTCGGGCTACCCAGCTTCGGGTTGGCACCCTGTCCGCCCGGATACTCCCAGTCAATGTCCACGCCATCGAAGAATTTCCAGGTCTGCAGGAACTCTTTGACCGAGGCGACGAAGGTATCGCGCTTGGTTTTGTCACCGAGGAAGTAGAAGGGGTCGGAAAGGGTCCAGCCGCCGACGGAGGGGAGGATCTTGAGGTCAGGGTAAGCCTGTTTGAGCGCCATCAGGGCACCGAAGTTACCCTTGTAAGGCTCGTCATAGGCAGTCAGGCCACTTTGCGGCATCTGAACGGCGGCCCAAGGATCGTGGATCGCAACCTTGAAGTCGGCACGACCGGCACACGCACGTTGCAACGCCTGGAAGCTCCCTTCGATCTCCTTGAGGCTATCGTTGAGGCCATCCCCGCCACAGATGGGGGTGAAACCATAGAGGATATGGGTCAGGTTCTGGGCCGGGATCTTGTCCACTGTGAACTTGCGACCATAGACGCCCCACTCCACGTAGTAGGTACCGACCACCTTGCCGGACTTGTTGGCGTAGGGCTTGTTGTTCTCCTGCAACGCGGCCTTTAGCGGCGCCAGGTGGCTGCCATCGGTATCGGCGACCACGATCTCCTTGGCATCAGAGAGAGTACAGCCATCGGCATTGCAGAGGGCCACCTGCATCTGGTAGCGCCCACCTTTGTTCACCTTGAATTTGGCCGTGCCTGCAGCAGCAGAGGGGCCAGACCACACCTCCTTGCCATCAAGCAGTACCTTGGCAGTCTGGCCGACGTCACCGCTCCAGAGGTTCCAGTTCACCTCCACATCGGCGGCATCCTTGACCTTGACCAGATTGTTGTAGGAGGTTGCCGCCTGATCCACTTCAACAATGGCGAACTTGATGGGACCCCAGCCGATGGTGGGCTTGCCCGGCGCAGCCGCATAAACGGCAGATGAGGCAAGCAGGGAGCCGACCATCATGGCCAGCAATGCGGGTTTTGGACTTAGCATATTGTTTTCCTTTACGTTATGGACAAACGAAAGGGCAACACAACACGACAGGCAACACAAACACGACTACCCCTTGGCAAAGGCAGCCAGCATAACACTGTGGTGGCCCCGCTATCCCAGCTCAACAACGCCTTTAGACCGGAGGCTTTGCGTCCCGACTTTTCAATCGGTTTGCCCTTGTCACAACTTTATTTTCGGCGATAACTAATCGCGAATTAACTCTATGGCAATTTATATAACTAAGCAAACAAGACCATTCCAAACCCGCTACTGGCCGTACCTGACGCTGAGCCATAGCTTCATGATTCATCTTTAAAATACAAGGGAGCATTGGCCATGATTAATAGCTACCCAACTGATTAAGCTAAATATTTCACTAAAACAAAATAAAACGACAAAAGCTCAATACCTGTGGCACAACACAACAAGAGGTAGCCATACCTCACGGCAACAAGTGAATTAAAAGTCAATTTATTGCATACCAGTATCTTCCTCCCCCCACCCCTTCTTATTCAGACACCACAAACTTGTTTATCTGACCCCCAGAGCACAAACGTACAATCCGGCCAGAATGTAAGCAACTGGATAAACAGACATACGCAGTTGTTTATTTTTATTGGCATTTTTATATAATGCCCGCACGTCCCAGTGGCACAGCTGGATAGCGCGCGCCCCTCCTAAGGGCGAGGTCGCAGGTTCGAATCCTGCCTGGGACGCCACCCATCATCCCCTTTTCGCATTCACTCATCTCTTTGGCGATTCGTTCGACGTCCAGCAGCACTCTGCTTGCACCATCAAAATTCTCACCAAGTCACAAGTAATTGTATTCACGCGGCATTCGGCATCTCTCCTCTCTCTGATAGACTGCTTTTTTTGGCTGAGCCCTACGGCAAAGCCAGCAGCTTCATCTTGCAAAGGAGTGTTGGATGTCCGGATGTTCCTGGTGGGATAGATCCACCGGTTTTGCACTGCTGACCATTGTGCTATGGGCCTCACTGGCGGCGCTGACGTCACGGGTCACCAGCGTGTCACCACTGGTGCTGGTCGGGCTGGTGCTGTTTTTCTGCGGGGTCGGGGCCTTGCCGTTTTGGCGCCAATGGCGCGCTCGTCCTATTACCTGGCTGGTGACGGTTACGGCATTGCTGCTCTACCATCTGCTGCTCTTTATGAGTTTTCGCCATGCCCCGGTGCTGGAGGCCAACCTCATCAACTACCTCTGGCCGCTCTGCATCATTCTGTTCACCCCGCTGTTGTTGCCCGGCCATCCACTCCATGCCCGTCATCTGCTGGCTGGCGCCTTTGGTCTGGCGGGCTCCATGCTGGTGATGGTCAATGGCGAGCTGCAACTGCAACAGACCTATCTGCCGGGATACCTGTTGGCGCTCGGTGCAGCTGTCGTCTGGGGAGCCTACTCGGTATTATCACGCCGTCTGCCGCCAGCCCCCGCCGTGGTCACTGCGGCAGCCTGTCTGCCCGCGGGTTTGCTGGCGCTGCTGCTTGCCCGTCTGCTGGAGGGGCCCCTGCCGCTCGCGCAGATCCCCACCAGTGACTGGTGGCTGATCATCGGGCTGGCGCTGGGCCCTATGGGGGCGGCCTTTGTGACCTGGTATCTGGCACTGCGAGACGGCGATCCACGCCGGATCGGTGCCCTTGCCTACCTGACACCGCTGCTGAGTACCTTGCTGCTGGTGTTGCTCAATGGAGAAACGCTGACTTCGCGCCATCTGCTGGCCGGTGCACTTATCATGGGAGGCGCCCTGCTCGGTATGCTTGGCCAACGCAACAGCGCTCAGGTATCCCCAGCCAGTTAAGCCGGCAAGATAGGACCACCTGACCATGCTGTCATAAAAACGCCATCATCCCTGTTTAGGCTCTGGCCACGCTCCCCCATGGTCTGTGCTGACAGGAATTACCCCGTGAAAATCGCCCATTACGCCACCCTCTCCTCCCTTGTTTTGTTACTGGTCGCGGGAGGACAGGCGCTGGCCCTCTACCACGGCTGGCAACAGCTTGCCCGTACCAATCAGGCCCAGCATCAGCACGAGACGCTGCAACAACTGGTGACAGTGACCCTGCAAAACAGCCTGCGTGACTACCTCAACAGCGGCGATCCACAGCAACTGACCGCTGCGGAGAAGATCCGCCAGCAAGCGCTTTCCTCGCTGACCACTCAGGATGATGCCGTGGCGGCCCCGCTCAGGCAGCAACTCGAACAGATGGGGCAGCGCATCGCACACGACTATCAGGCCGCAGGCAAGCTCTCGGGCAACAGCCAGCTGCTGCTGCAAAATGCGGAGAGTGAGCTGGGCAGCCAGGCCATGGCGCTGATCCGCTATGGGGAGCAAGGTGCCAGCACAGAACAATCTGCCGCGGCACAACAATATCGCAGCGGTGCGGCCGAGATCCTGGCGGGCCTGCCGCGCCTCGCCCATTTGCGCCAAAGCTATATGGAGCAGGGCAATGAAAAGCTGCTCGAAGGGATCCGCTTCGAGCTGGAGGCACTGCAAAAACAGGCGCAAGCACTGCAAGCCTTGCCGCTGATCGGCCTGTATGAAGAGGCGCCCGCCGATGAGTTCACGCTGGGGGAGCCGGTGCGCAAGGAGCTGGGAGATCAACCACGCAGCGAATTACGCTCGCTGCTGGGCCGCTATCCGCAGGAGCTGGCCAACAGCCGCACGGCGCTTCAGCAACAACAGGCTGGCCGCCAGACCGTGCAGCAAGACATCATGGCCATGTTGCAAGCGACCAGACAGATGGGGGAACTACTTGCCCACGAACGGCAAGCCGTCAATCAGGAGCTGGCCACCATCCTCGGCACGCTGGCGCTCTGTCTGGTGATAGTCGCCCTGCTGTTTGCGCTGGTGCAACGACGCTGGCTGCTCACCCCCTTGTTGCGACTGCGTGGAGCCTTTCTGCAGCTCGATCAGACGGGGCAGGCCGAGCCGTTGCCTGCCGGGCGCGATCGCAACGAGCTGGCCGATATTGTTGCCAGCTACAATCGGCTGATCGGTCGCCTGCAACTGGACCAGCAACAGAAAGAGGGGCAGCTGTCAGCGGTATCCCTCAGTCTGCAAGGAATGGTCAGTCAGGTTGACGAGATCCACCACAGCACCCGCACCACCGAACAGGTGGTCGACGAGAGCGGCCAGATGATGGATGAGCTGAACCTGCTGGCCGGAGAGGTCCATCAGGTCGCCGCCGACATCGCCCAGCATGCCCACCATAACGAACAGGCGATGAGCCAGAGCGAAGATCTGGTGGGGAGCATGCTGCACGCCACTCATCAGACAGGACTGGCGATTGACGAGAGCGATGAGGCGCTGCAAGCCCTCACCCGCTCGGTTGCCGATGTGACGGCCATTGTCGATGTGATCGGTCATATCGCTCAGCAGACCAACTTGCTGGCCCTCAACGCCGCCATCGAAGCGGCCCGCGCAGGGGAACAGGGACGCGGCTTTGCCGTGGTCGCCGATGAAGTGCGCCACCTCTCTGCCAATACCCAGCAGTCCCTCAACCAGATCACCGATATTCTGGGGCGTCTGACCCAATCCGGTGAACAGCTTGGCACTGTACTGAACCGGATCACCAGCGAATCAAGCCGCCAGCGGGCACAGGCGGAACAACTGCGCCAGACTACCCAGGCGGTGAGGGAGATCGCCCGCAACACCGCAGTGATCGCCCTGCAGGGGGCCGACAACGCCAAAAGTCAGGAACACAAACTGGCCAGTTTTGCCGATCTTATCGCCCGTATCCATCAGCATGCCCGTCAGGTGAGTCAGCTCTCGGTGCAGGTCTCGTCCCATATCCACCATCAGGCGCAACAGATCCCCCGCATCCTCGGCCAGCAAGGCTGACCCTATTCGCCCCACATCCCCACCAATTCACTTTCCCTCGACCAGAGGGAAAGTTTTTTTGTAGCACAAAATTATATGTTGCCTGCAGGTTAACAGCTTCCCTTCCCCCGTATCTGATGAAAACCCGCACCGGCGCTGGCCACACCTCCAAGAAAACGCTCTCATTACCGTGATACCTGCCATGAGGCTGTTTACGACCTTGCCCATGATTATTTGCACTCGGTCATACTTTTGAAACGTTGAGGGAACTTTTCATTGATATTTCGCACCGCGAACGTACTCTTGGAGTTGTCCGATAGCCAAGAATCGGAACAAAAAAAACAACATGTGATGATCAGGACTGCCAACTACAGATGTGCCAAGACATCCGGGTTTGCAGGTAGCCAAGAGAAGATTTTTTGCCCTTCGGGGTTTTGATTGCAATGCCAATACCGAGCGGTAGGCCCGATGCCAGCTGCCGGAAAAAAGCTAAGTCCATAAAATCAGGAGCAATAAAAATGGAAAAAGTGATCTTCAAGCGCGCCGCTTTGAGTGCCGCTGTGGTAGCCGCTCTGGTCGCCCCCGGCATGGCGTTGGCAGCCCAGGATATGATGAGCCCGGAATATGGCCAGTCCTATGAAACCTTCGTAAAAGACTCCAAACTGACCGGTGGCCTGTTCTACTTCCAGCGTGATCGTCAGCGCATCGATGGTGACCCGACTGCCGCCAAGAAAGAAGGCAAGTACCAGTCCAACCTGAGCCATTCCACCGTCCAGGCAGCTCTCAACTTCAACTCCGGTTATGCCTGGGACACTGTTGGTCTGGATCTGGGCGGCTTCGGTGCCTATGACCTGGCCGTTACCGAAAACCATCCGGTCAACCAGGAGAACGAATTCTCCTTTGCAGGCAACTCCTGGGGCAACAACTACAAAGATGGCTCTCCCGAGGGTGGCTTCAGCCTCTCCAACGCAGCTCTGAAGCTGAAATTCCTGGACGGCGGTGTGACTGCCAAGGGTGGTTACACCCAGCTGTATGTCCCTGGCCAAATCGGTGTTAACTGGTCCTATCAGCCGGGTACCTATCGTGGTGGTCAAGTCGAAGGCAACTTTGGCGGTCTCTACCTGACCTACGCCATCGCTGACGAGTACAAGGCCCCTTGGTACAAAGAGACTCAGGTCTTCTCTCGCGCCAAAGCGTGGATGGATCCGTTCGCTGATGAAAACATCATCGACTATATCCACGGTATCGCGGCTCGTTACACCTTTGAAAATGGCACTGCCGTGACCGGTTCTTTCGGTCAGTCCGAAGGCTACATGGACAGCTACCACTTCAAACTGGCTCACAAGTTTGACGTACTGGGCGGCCTCGCCACCAGCTACCAGTTCTACGGTTCCGAGACCGAGACCTACACCAAGGGCGGCTCCCAGATTGAAACTTACGACGGCCTGGCATGGCAACAAGCACTGACTGCTGCTTGGAACTACGCCCAATACGGCTTCCGTCTGGAAGGTCTGTGGACCAAGGCTGAAGGTGCGGAAGGCAACTACCTGCCCCGTCTGACCCGTGGCTACGCCAACTCCCAGGGCGCCAACGAAATTTGGTGGGATTCCCGCTCTGACTGGAACGCCAACAACGAAAAAGCACTGTTCTTCGGCGTGACCCGTTCTCTGGATGATCTGGTTGGTGCGCCGGGCTGGGCTGTCGGTGTATCCGGCGCCTACGGTTGGGATATCGAAAATGGCCAAGGCAAGAAAGCAGCCAACGGCGAGGATACCGAGTGGGCCGTCAACTTCGATGTCAGCTATACCGTGCAGGATGGCAAGCTGAAAGGCACCCTGTTCAAACTGCACTACACCGACTACAACAACGACATCAGCCAGGGCGGCGGTTGGACCGATTACCCCAACATCTTCGCCTCCGAGCACGACGTCAAGTTCCACATCATCATGCCGCTTACCTTCATGTAATCAGGCAATACGATGTCAGCAAACCGGGCCACTTGGCCCGGTTTTCTTTTTTCCGGTTGGCAGGCTAACATGCGAGCCGGATAAGGGTTTTATCCACTCACCAGCACGCTTTTGTCAGCAGTCACAAGGACGCCATCATGCCCCGTTTTGTTTTGATCACCGGTTGTTCCAGCGGTATTGGCCTCGCCGCCGCACAGGCGCTCGGGCAGCACGGTTTTACCGTGATCGCCTCGGCGCGCAAGGCGGAAGATGTGGCCCGTCTGCAGCAACAGGGATTGCTGGCAGTACAGCTGGATCTGGCGGATTCTGCCTCCATCGAGCTGGGTGCCAGTGCGGCGCTCCATCTGGCAGGCGGGCGCCTCTATGGCCTGTTCAACAATGGCGCTTATGGCCAACCCGGGGCGCTGGAAGATCTGCCCACCGAAGCGCTCAGGGAACAGTTCAATACCAACCTGTTTGGCTGGCACCATCTGATCCGTCAGGTGCTGCCGCCTATGCTGGAGGCCAAAGAGGGGCGGATAGTGCAGAACAGCTCGGTACTGGGACTGGTTGCCATGAAGTATCGCGGCGCCTATAACGCCAGCAAGTTTGCGCTGGAAGGTTATAGCGACACTCTGCGCCTCGAACTGGCGGGTAGCGGGGTACATATCAGCCTGATTGAACCGGGCCCCATCGATACCCGTTTTCGTGCCAATGCTCGCAACGCCTTCCTGCGCCACATCGATCCGGCTCAGAGCCGTCATCAGTCGGCCTACCGCCAGACCCTGACGCGGCTGGAAAAAGAGGGGGCCACCAGCGGCTTTACCCTCTCGAGCGAAGCCTGCATCCCGCCGCTGCTCCATGCGCTGACCCACGCCCATCCCAAGGCACGCTATCCGGTGACCACTCCGACCCGGCTGTTTGCCTTCTTGCGACGGGTATTGCCCACTCGCTGGCTCGACAAACTGCTGGCCAAATCGGCCTGATCCCGTGATGGGCGACAAGCATCCTGCCGCCCGGATTGAGTTAGCTGTATAGCGGTGTAATCCAATCCGCCAACCTGGTTTGTCCCCCTCTTCAGTAGTGCTCACCGTTGCTGTAGTAAGCGCTCTTGACCAGAGGGATCACCTGCACCACCACATAGGTCTGCTCCCCCAGCACCCGTTTCAAATGGCGCGTGATAAGGCGCGCGGCGGCGTCCTGCATCTCCTGCGGCCGCTCGAACCAGTGCAGCTCGACAAACGGAAAACCCACCTCTGACTCACCGTTGCGTATCCAGCAGCTATCAATCCGCTCCATGGTGACAAACTCCGGCTTACCGCCGGTCAGCTCGCAGAGCTCGGCCAGCAGCGGGCCGCTCACCTGTTGCAGGGTATCGAGCGTCACGGCGCGAAAACGAAGATGGGGCATGGCAAACCTCTTGGTTATCTGAAATGAGGACTTATCATAGGGGTTATTGTCAGCAAGAGAAGTCACCCGGCGCACATTAAGGATCCCCATGAGATTTCATCGCACCCTCTTTGCCTTCCTGCTCTGCCTGCTGCTACCGCTGCACGCCTTTGCCGATCCCGCCTTCTATCGGGTGAGCAAGGGCAACCTGCAACACTGGCTGCTGGGCTCCATCCATGCGGGCAAGTCTGCCCTCTATCCTCTGCCCGAGCCGGTGGAGCGTGCCTGGCTGCAGAGTCGCACACTGGTGATGGAGGTGGACATGAACAGCATCACGCCGGATCAGTGGCAACAGACCGGCTCCCTCACCCGACTGGTGGATGGCAAACCGCTCAAGGATCATCTGCCTGCCGAGCTCTATCAACGCACCCTGATGGCGGGGGCCCGCTATGGCATCGACGAGGCTACCCTCGCCACCCTGCGCCCCTGGTTTGCCGCCATTACCCTGACCCAGGCCGCCATGGCCCGCTCCGACTTCAAGAGTGAACTCGGGATAGACCAGCACTTTGCCGTCCGGGCCGCCAAAGAGGGCAAACCGGTAGTGGGTTTTGAAACCCTGCTGGAGCAGCTCGGTTATCTGGCCAGCGTGGGTGACAACCAGACCCTGATGCTCGCCAGCACCCTGGATGAGCTACCAATGCTGGAGAGTGGTTTCGCCGCCGTGATGAAGGCGTGGCAGCAGGGAGATGAGCCAACGCTGATCAATCTGCTCAAGGAGGAGATGGCCCCGCCCGCGCTACAGAGCTGGATGGAGCAGACCCTGCTGGCCGAGCGCAACCATAACTGGCTGAAAAAATGGTCCACCCTGCCCAACGAGAGCTTTATCGTGGTAGGCGCCCTGCACCTTTACGGCGAACAGGGGTTGCTGGCGTTGTTGGAGCAGCAAGGGTGGCGCATTACCCCGCTCACCACTCCAGGTCCGGTGCAGACTCGGTCGCAAGGAGTCCAGTGAGAACGATCACAGAACGCGCTGGTTATTAAACAACCTGCAAGGGAGTTGATCGGGATCATCCCGGACGGGGCAAAGAGGTATTTATCATGCCTGTCATCAACCGGGTGACAGGAGCAATAAAATGGACTTTTGGCTGGACCTGATGTTTGGCAACAGCGTGGGATTGATGTCGATGCTGGTGATTATCGGCACCTTCTTGCTCATCAGCTCTTACGCGGCCTACTTCATCTACAAGGTGATGCACTCGCAACCGCCTCATTCACAGCAACCCCATTCTCAACAGCCCAAAGAGGGAAAATAATCCTCTGACCACAGGCGGTAGCTCACACTGACCGCCTGTGCTGTTTTATGGTTCGCGACTGTGATTCCCGGGCCAGACTGCACCAGTGTCCATGCTGGGCGCCCCTTATCCCCTCCCCCTTTCCCCGTTTTCTGTGCCGGTTGCGGCCGTTATAATGGCCCCCACTTTTTCTTATGGGGAGCCTGCCGTGTCTCATAACGACGAACTCTCGCTATTCATGAATGAAGTGGCCGACGTGCGGCCCATTCGCAGCGACAACATCCATCCCCATGCGGCCAAATCCGCCCCGACCGAGGCACAGCTCGCTCGCCGCCAGGCTGCCACCGCCGAACAACTCGCCCTCGACCACCTCACCATGGAGGCCATCGAGATGCGCGATCCGCACGAAATCGTCGGCTTCAAACGCGATGGGGTGCAGGAGGGGGTCTACAAGAAGCTGCGGCTCGGCAAATACGAGCTGCAGGCCAGCCTGGACTTGCACCAGAAAACCCTCAATGAGGCACGCCAGACGCTGGTGCAGTTCATTGCGGATTGTGAAGTCCGGGATATCCGCTGCCTGCTGATCCTGCACGGCAAGGGGGAGCGCAGCACCCCGCGCGCCCTGCTGAAAAGCTATGTGAGCGCCTGGTTGCCGCAACTGCCCGCCGTCATGGCGATCCACAGCGCCGAGCGTCGCCACGGCGGCAGCGGTGCTCTATACGTGCTGCTGCGTAAAAGCGAACGCAAAAAAGTGGAAAACCGCGAACGGCACCAGAAGCGGCTCGGCTAATCCGCGTTTCGCTCCCACGTCTTTTGCCCGCCCGCATGAAGGTGGTCAACTATACAGCGGCGGTGTTAGCATCGAACGGCCCCGATCATGCCAGGTACGGGGCTGCATACCATCAGGGACGATAACAAGGACAATCCCATGTCATATCAAAAGCTTGAACAACATCAGCAGCAGATCCACCGCTTTAGCCACCTCGCCGCCATCTGCGGCTGGGATCAGGCGGCCATGATGCCGGAAGGGGGCAACGATGCCCGCGCCGAAGCAATGGCCGAACTCGGTCTGCTGATCCACCAGAAGCGCACCGCTCCCGAGCTGGGCGACTGGATTGCCAAGGCCGAGAGTGAGCCGCTCGATGAAGTGCAACGTGCCAACCTCGGCGAGATCAAGCGCCAGTGGCAAGATGCCAGCCTGCTGCCCGGTGAGCTGGTCGAAGCGCTGTCGCTCGCTGGCAGCAAGTGCGAGCACGCCTGGCGCAGCCAGCGCAAGAACAACGACTGGGCCGGTTTTGCCCCCAATCTTGAGGAGGTGGTGAAACTCTCCCGTGAAGTGGCGCAGCTGCGGGCCGATGCCCTTGGCGTGCGCCCCTACGACGCCATGCTGGCGCTCTATGAGCCGGGCATGACCAGCGCACGGCTCGATCAGATCTTCGGCGATCTCGCCAGCTGGCTGCCGGCTCTTATCCAGACCGTGAGTGAACAGCAGAAGGGCGATGCCCTGCTGCTGCCGCAAGGCCCCTTCCCCATCCCCACCCAGCAGGCGCTCGGTCAGGAGGTGATGGGACTGCTCGGTTTTGATTTCGCCCACGGCCGGCTCGATGTGAGCAGCCACCCCTTCTGTGGCGGCGTGCCGACCGACGTGCGGATCACTACCCGCTACAACGAGCAGGAGTTTGTCTCCAGCCTGATGGGCATAGTGCACGAGACAGGTCACGCCCGTTACGAGCAGGGACTGCCCCGTCATCTGCTGGGTCAGCCGGTGGCCGAAGCGCGCTCCATGGCGATCCACGAGAGCCAGAGCCTGTTTTGCGAGATGCAGCTGGGCCATCATCCGGCCTTCCTCGCGCTGCTGGCACCACGCATTCGTCACCACTTCGGCGAGCAGGCGGCATTTGCACCGGACAATCTGGCCAAGCTCTACAGCCGGGTCGAGCCGGGCTTTATCCGGGTCGATGCGGACGAGGTGACCTATCCGGCCCACGTTATCCTGCGCTACGAGCTGGAGCGCGATCTGGTGGAAGGGAAGATCGAGGTGGCCGACATCCCCGAGCTGTGGGACGCCAAGATGCAGCAGTGGCTGGGACTCTCCACCAAGGGCAACTACCGCAATGGCTGCATGCAAGATATTCACTGGACCGACGGCTCGTTCGGCTACTTCCCGAGCTACACCCTGGGCGCCATGTATGCCGCCCAGCTGCGTTTTGCCCTCGAAAAAGAGCTGGGCAGCATGGGGGAGGTGATCGCAGCGGGCCGCTTGCCGGAGATCTTCGGCTGGCTCGGACGCAACATCTGGTCACAGGGGAGCCTGCACAGCACCGACGAGCTGGTGCGCCGCGCCACCGGTGAAGCGCTCAACCCGCACTGGCTGCGCCAGCATCTGGAACAGCGCTACCTGAAGTAATGAGCGCAGTAAGCTAACAGCAGAACGGGGCCCTTTTTAGTTGACCACTACAGGGCCCCGTTTTTATGGCGGTTCATTTTTATGGCGGTGCATGGCACAGCACGCCGCCACAACCATGCTGTAAAAAGAGAGGGTTCAGAGGGGGTCCGGTGAACCCAGCAACTCGCGCAGTTGCAGGATATTGCCCTCAGGGTCGAAGGCGTTGCGCACCACAAAGCCGGGCCCCGTCCACTGCTGTGGCAGCAGGCCGCCGCCGAGATCCGCCGCCTTCGCTTCTGCCCAGGCGAGGCTGGAGACGGTGAAGAACAGCTTGATGGCCCCCTCTTCCCGCAATTCCGGCGGCCGCTTGATAACAACTTGCCCGGTATAAGGCTCGGGAATGGCGTGGATCAGCAGCTGGATATCGCTGTTTTCCAGCACCACCAACTGCTCATCCTGACTGCAGACCACCATCTGCAGCAATGTACGGTAAAAGTGGGTCAGCAGGCCCGGATCCTTGGCATAGATCAGGGCACCGGCACGAGCTGGGCCTGGCATGGAGCACTCCTCAACAGTGAACGACTGGGTGGACAGATCTCCACCTTCTCACAGTTGCGCGCCCCATTCGATCCTTTTTAGCGGCTCGCCAGCCTCACTGCACAAAGTGCCACTGCCGCAGTGCCAACGTCGGAGGCGGCCCCTGATCGTCCCCCAGATCTGCCATGCCCAGCGCCTCGTCATAGTGCACACCGCCCGCACCGCTCTCGGTCAGGTGCTTGGCACGCACCGCCCCGTACAGACCGCCACTTCCGCTGATCTTCATCTCGGTGAGCGGGGCATAGAGAGCGGCATAGAGCGGCGTATTGCCCGACAGCTTGACCCCATCCTTGCCGCTATACGCGGAATAGATGGAGATAGCGGGCGTACCGCCAGCGGTCAGCCCCTGTTTGGCTGCCGTCACCTCGGCACCGGCCCCAAGATCGACCTTGCCGCTGACGATCAGGGTCAGGCTGCTCCCCTCGCTCACCGTCAACTTGTTGCTGCCTGTCATGGTGAAATCCTTGTCGATCAGCAGCACCACATCCCCCTTGATGGTGAGCTTGGCATCGGCCCCCATATTGAGGCTGTCGAGCTTGTAAATAGTCTGTTCCTTGCCAAACAGCTCCCCTTTGCCGGGGAACGGTAGCCCGGGCTTGTGCTGGTTGCTGCTGGTTACCGAGCCGGTGGAGGGATCCGTGGTCAGCACCATCTGCTGGGTGGCCCCGAGCGTCAGCGGGCCATTGATGGGCAATGTTGCAGGGGGGAACGATTTGGGCAACGCTGCCACATTGAGCGGGTCACACACCTGCCCGGCCACAGGCGGTAGCTTGGGATGAGCGCGATATTGGGGATCCAGATACTTCTGATGCTTGGCATCAAGGAATGCCCCGTTCCCACCATAGTTCAACTTGTCGCCAGCAATGCTGGTGCCATGACCCATAGAAACATCACCATTGATCGCAACAGCTCCGGCAATATGCCCCCCTTGCAAGGCAAAATTTCCACTCCCGTTTACGCTGCCCTCCACCCTGACGACTCCATCAGAGGGAGAAATGGTGATGTCGCCGCCAGCAAGTACATTACCCGCAACAGGTGAAGATCCGTTCAAGGTCACCGAGCCGGTCGCCCGCACATCACCCCAGATGGGGGAGTGCCCGGCGAGCACTACATTGGCCTTGTCGCTGACGGTCGCCACCTTGGCGTTCTGCCCCTGATTAAGGGTCCCGGAAACAGACTCCTTGTACGCTCCCTTGCGCGAGTCATAACTATCGATAAAACCGCTACCGGAGAGGCTTAGCCCTTCGCATGCCACTACCGAATCCTGAAAGATGAGATTGCCGGGCTCGCGCTTGAGGGCAAACAGCGCGTTGAGACTGGCATTGCCCTCCAGATAACGGCCATGGCTCTGCAACGCCAGTTTGCTGCCTGTAGAAGCATCCAGCTGATCGATGCGAAAGCGGCTGCCCGCCATAGCCCCTTCCCCCTTGCCTGGCACCTTCTGCACCAGTTGATCCCACTCTATCCGTGGTTCGGCGCCGAGCGCCTGATGCAGGGCGCGATAACTGTCGTTCATCCCCTGCTCGGCACTGAGCTGTGCATTGATCTTCTTGTGAAAATTGCCGCTCAGGCGGGTTTGCAGCTGGTTCTCCTGAATGCTGGTAAACACCAGCAGGCTCGACAGCAGGCTCACCACCAGCACCACCAGCAATACGGCTCCTCGCTGCCCCTGCAATCCCTTGTTCATCCTGCTCCCCCTGCACCGGATGTGGCCAGCGCTGCCGCCCAGACCGCCTTGCGGCGTGCCACCTGCACCTCTACCCCAGGCGCCAGATAGCTCGGCAGCCCTTCGGGCAAGATGCGGATATTGACCAGCGCCCCCTGCTGGCCGAATTCAAGATCCTGAAGATGGGCCAGCAACAGGCGCGGGCCATCCCCATCATCGCAACTGAGTACCGGCGGCGTGAAGCGGTACTGCTCGGTAAAATCGGCGGTTTTCTGGTTGCCAAGGCAGGAGAGCACCGGACTGCCCCCCTCTACCTTGAAAGCCAGCGTCAGGCGATCAGGGGTGACCGCTATCAGCTGATCCGCCTGCTTGACGCTGTTGGTAAAGGTGAGAGTGGCAAAGCGCAGCACTTCGTTCGCCTGCTCCAGCGCCTTGCTCTGCTCAACCGTGCTCTTGATAGGCACGTAACCGGCAAAAATAGCCAGCATCAGCATCAGACCGAGCACCATGGAGATCATCAGCTCGACGAGACTGACACCTCGCTGTCGGAAGGGAACGTTCAGCATAGTGGCGGAAACCCTGCGTTCAGCTCAACCCGCCTGGCACCGGAGATCCGCGCATCACGCCACTCGATGGCGACCACAAAGTGGTCGCTGTAGCGACTAGGCAGCACCAGCTGGTGGCCCTCGTGCAGGGTGAAGCGGGCAAGAAAATCGCCCTGGGTGAACCGCTCCGGCTTGCGCTGCACTTCGCACAGCGAACCCCAGATCTGCTCCACACTGTTGCTCGCCTCAATCGTGGCCAACGTACTCTGCAGGCTATAGTGCGCCTGCTGCAACGAGACCACCTGCCCCTTGGCGAGACCGAGAAACACCATCACCGCCAACACCATGGAGACCATGATCTCCACCAGATTGAAACCCTGCTGGCGAGCAGGCGCGGTGTGTCTCATGAGCAGCTCCCGTGCAGCAGCTGGCCGCTCGGCGCCACACAGAGCACGCGCTGATCTCCGAGGCGATTGGCCAGAGTGATCTCGGCGTGGCTGCTGCTGCCGGTTGGCGCGATCCGGATCGGCTCAAACGGTTTGATCACCACTCCGCCAGCAGGTGCTGCCGCCTGACGCAGCAACTTGCTGTCAGCCATCACCTCCCAGCCACCGTTCTCGGTGCCCTGCAGTACCACCGGCAGGGTCAGCTTGACCGCTTCGCTGCGGGCAAAGCGGTAGGCGGAAGCGAGTTCGGTCGCACTGCGAGAGAGCCGCTCGGCCGCAAGCCGCTGACTCATGGAGGGCACTGCAACCAGCAGCAAGATGGCGGCAATGCCGACCGTGATCATCAACTCAATCAGGGTAAATCCGCGCTCGTTCATCTTATGATCCCCAGCAGTCATGACGATTGGCCGCGCGATAACCGGTCTGATCGAGGGTCAGAGTGCCGCACTCATCCTGTTGTCGCGTCGTTGGAATGGCTTTGAGCAGATAGTCGCCAGCATCTTGCTGGCTGTAGCTGAACTGGTAAAAATCCGTGTTGGAAGGGGTGGCAAACGTGTCGGGATAACGGCCCTGTTGGGTATAGATACGTTCGAGGGCGAGCGCCTGCTCCAGCAATTGCTGCTGTGCTTCGTAACGACGTCCCTGTTGCAGATAACCCTGATACGCTGGCAACGCGATGGCCGCGAGAATGCTGACAACCGTCATGGCAATCAACAACTCGATCAGACTAAACCCCCGGCAATGGGGCCATGCCTTACAGTCGTTCACTTATCATCCTTGGCAAGTGTTGTTATTGGTCGGCCTTGGGCCGCAGATGTGATGACTTAATAATCACAAAAAATTAACTGACTCAATTGAACAACACAAAATCACCACATTCAATGTAAAAAAGATAATTATGTGATCTGTTATTAATTTATAAGCAGTTTTCGCCGCCACTAATCTCGCTAAGCAAATAAAGCTAGGCCAATCGAGCCTCCGACCCCATCCGTTATGAGCTCTTCTGCCGAGCATTGCCAAATGGACAACAACGGAGCGAAGAGTGAAACCCAACCGTGCAACGAAAGAGTAAAAAAACCTTTCGCCAATTTTTGCTATCCCTGTCCGTTTCTGGCTAGTCATGGCCCCCGAGCCCCCTTACTCTCTTGCCATCTATTCCAGCAAAGCCGCCAACACCATGAATGCAAAGCCCAGCCCAGAGTCGTCACCGGATGAGGTGATCAACACCCTCAGCCGTGAACAGTGTCACGCCGCACGGCTCGCCCGCGACGCTCGCTTTGATGGCCGTTTTTTTACCGGCGTCATCTCGACCGGCATCTACTGCCGGCCAGTCTGCCCGGCACGGCCACCGCACGAGCACAATGTGCGCTACTTCCAAAGCGCCGCGGCCGCCGAGCAGTATGGGCTGCGACCCTGCCTGCGCTGCCGCCCTGAGCTGGCCCCCGCCGCCCGTGGCGATCTGCCGGTTGAACTGGCACGTCTACTGGCACGCATCGATCGCGGAGAGCTGGCGGAGGGCACGCTCGCCAAACTGGCCACTGAGGCAGGGATCAGCGAACGCACCCTGCGCCGCCAGTTCGAGCAACATCTCGGCGCCTCACCAAAACAGGTGGAGCAGACGCGCCGCCTGCTGCTCGCGAAACGGCTGCTGACTGAAACTGGGCTGCCCATTACCGACATCGCGTTTGCCGCCGGCTTTGCCAGCATCCGCCGCTTCAATGATGCTTGGCTCAACGCCTACGGACTGGCCCCGCGCTCCCTGCGCCAGCAGGAGCAGCACGGTGACGCGCCAGAGCACATGAACGATCAGCCGCGCGGCGCAACGCTGACGCTGCAGTTGCCCTACCGTCCCCCGTATGATGTGGCGGCCATGCTGGCGTTCTACCGGCTGCGTGCGATCCCCAGGCTGGAGCGAGTAGATGGCGAGGTGTATGAGCGGCGCTACCAGGTCGGTGATCAGGTCGCGCTGGTGCGCATCGCGCAGGGCAAGGGGCACAGCCTGCAACTCACCGTTCATGATCTGCCGCTCGCGGCGCTGCCCGATCTGCTCTATCGGGTGCGCAGGATGTGGGATCTCGATGCCGATATGCATCGGATCGGCGATCTGCTCGCTCAGGATCCTCTGCTCTCCCGCTTGCTGGCGCGCTGGCCCGGCGTACGGCTGCCGGGTGGCTGGGACGAGTATGAGGTGATGCTGCGCGCCATCGTCGGCCAGCAGGTCTCGGTCAAGGGGGCCATCACCATACTCGGGCGGCTGGTGGCTCGCACCGAGGCGCAATTCGGGATGGCGCAACTGCCGACCCCCGCCCAGTTGTGCGAACTCGATCTCGACGGTATCGGCATGCCCGGCAGCCGCATTCGTACCCTGCGCGGCGTGGCACAGGCGCTGGCCAGCGGCGAGCTGACCCTCACGACAGCCAGTGACGAGCAGTTGCTGGCGCTGCCGGGCATAGGCCCGTGGACGGTCTCTTACTGGCGGCTGCGCTGCGGGCTGGATACCGATGCCTTCCCCGCTTCCGATCTGGTGCTGCAAAAGGCACTCGGCGGCGGCACCAAGCTGCCGGTAAAAGAGGTGTTGGCGCAAAGCGCAGCATGGCAGCCGTGGCGCAGCTATGCGGCCAGCTGGCTGTGGCATGCCATGAGTGAAGCGCCCGATTTGCTGCTCCATGCCACCAGCAATGAACAACAGCCAGATACCCAACAACAGGAGATAACCCCATGATCCGCTACGATATCCTGCCGACCCGCTGCGACGATCTGCTGGTCGCCATCAATGAATCCGGTCTGGTGCACGTGGACTTTGTGGCGGGCCTGCGGGCACTGCCCGATATGAGTGGCTGGCAGCAAGATCACGGGGCACTGGCCCCCTTCCTCGCCGAATTTGACGCCTATTTTGCCGGTCGCTTGCAGCGCTTCTCCCTGCCCCTTGCCGCCCGTGGTACCGCCTTTCAGCAGGCGGTGTGGCAAGCGTTGTGCGACATACCCTACGGCGAGACCCGCAGCTACAGCGATATTGCCCGAGCCATCGGCAAACCGGATGCGGTGCGAGCAGTGGGCGCGGCAAACGGCCGCAATCCACTCTCGATCATCATTCCCTGCCATCGGGTGATCGGCCAAAACGGCAGCCTGACCGGCTATGCGGGAGGATTGGAGATCAAAAAAGCGCTGCTGGCGCTGGAATCAGATCGGCTTCCATTGTGACAATCCCTTGAGAGAAATAAACACATGGACAGGTAAAGGACTCGATCGCAGTGAAACCTTTTTTAAATGAAAGCTGTTAGTTGAATTGGCTAAAGCCCAGAAAGATCGAAATCAACTTCGTAAAGCTTTCTTTTTGCACAGATGAACTGACCATTCTCAATGGCACGAACATTTGACAGACTCCATGCCCAATAACCTGATTCCCAACCACTTGAACAGGCGGCAACGACCTCACTAGGCTGCCACTCATGAATCTCCTCAATATCAACGATCGCAACGGCCTTACCATAGGGGTCAATCGGCATGTCGCGAGATAAAAATACTGAGTTTTCAACAATCAAAAGATCGCGAATAGGGAGGTATTGAGGGCACCATGAGCGCACCTCCAACGTTTTCTTTCCTGAAGCAATATTTGCCCCATGCGGAC
The DNA here is from genome assembly GCF_049170755.1 of Aeromonas sp. 604176. NCBI lineage: Bacteria > Pseudomonadati > Pseudomonadota > Gammaproteobacteria > Aeromonadales > Aeromonadaceae > Aeromonas > Aeromonas sp. 604176. The sequence continues at coordinate 1,270 of NZ_JAAKNE010000067.1, read as the reverse complement.
TCACGATCGAAAGTGCGAGCATCAATACGTCCTTGTATTTTCCTGTCATGGTAAGAGCCAGCGTAAGGATGGGTAACATCTCTCAAGCCATTCAATGAGTTATATTGCCATTTGACAATATACTTGTCAGTCACCGTTTCAGGCTGCCCATCACATGCATTTCGCAGCGGTTGCAGTCAAAACGCAGGCGGAAGGTGTCTTTGCCCATTTTGAGTTCCAACGGCTCGGCCTTGAGACCAGGCACCTCGTTCGGGCAGAGGTTCTGGCTATAGCGGATGCAATGCTTGGTGATCATCAGCACCACTTCCCGCTCCTCCTTGTTCGCCTCATAGGCGGGAGCGATGCGCTCCACCCCGTGTTCGCGGAAGAACTGCTCGGCGGCGCTGTTCAGCACGTTGCCAAGGTAGGAGAGGCGGTGCTGGGGATAGCTGATATCCCGCAGGGCGATACGTCGCTCGGGGCGCTGGTAGCTGGCCACTCGCGCCACCTCCAGCGCGGCGATGCCCTCCCGGCGCAAACCGTTGAGCTGTGATGCGGCGATAAATAGCGGGTGAGTAAATGCCAACTCAATCTTGCGCGCCACAAACAGGGTATTGCCGAGTTTGCCGAGCTGGTCACGCGCCTGTTGCAGCGCCCGCTCCGGGTTGTCGGCAGGCTGTTTGTCACAAGGCACGGTCACTGCGGCACTGATGCCCTGCTCGTCGGTGAGCGTGAGGCTCACGCCCTCATCGCACTCTGCCAGCACCATATCGACCCGGATGCGGCGATCCGCGCTCGCCTTCTCCAGCATCTTGCTGAACGCCTGATCGTGGTTACGGTAGATTTCGGTCCCCACCTTCAGCCCCGGCATGCGTTCTGACAGGAGTAACTGCTTACCTTCGACCTTGTTGAGACGCATACCCACCAGCTCGTTATTCGGCTTGAAGAAGCCGAGACCATCGCCGTTGTTGAGGGTGACCTGTTTGCCATCGATCTCGATACCGTCACGGGTCACCTTGGTGACCCGCCCCAGCGGTTCGCCCACATATTTCGGGCTTTTTGTGGAGTCGATCCCCTGCTGGCGACCATGGAGGAAGTAATCGGTGCTGCCGCGGTTGAAGCTCTTTTTGGGGTCAGGCGTGAAGCTGTAGCTGCAACGACCCGCAGAGGCGGCGACCAGATCGGAGCGGCTATCCAGAATAGCGTCCAGCTTCTGGCGATACCAGGCGGTGACGTTCTTGACGTAGTCGAGCCCCTTGAGACGCCCTTCAATCTTGAAGGAGCGGATCCC
>NZ_JAAKNE010000066.1:0-23129 GCF_049170755.1 Aeromonas sp. 604176 | reverse complement strand
GGCGGCATGAACGTGCTGGAATCCCGCGACATGGCGATGGCGGTGTGCGAGAAGTACGTGGAAGTGACCAGCAAGCTGGGCATCCCGTTTGTCTTCAAGGCGAGCTGGGACAAGGCCAACCGCTCCTCCATCCACTCCTACCGCGGTCCGGGTCTGGAAGAGGGGATGAAGATTTTCCAGGAGCTGAAAGCGACCTTCGGCATGCCGGTCATCTCTGATCTGCACGAACCCCATCAGGCCAAGCCGGTCGCCGAGGTGGTTGACGTTATCCAGCTGCCCGCTTTCCTGGCGCGCCAAACTGATCTGGTGGAAGCCATGGCCCGCACCGGCAACGTCATCAACATCAAGAAGCCGCAGTTCCTGAGCCCAAGCCAGATGAAGAACATCACCGACAAGTTTGAGGAGTGCGGCAACGATCAGCTGATCCTCTGCGAGCGCGGTGCCAACTTCGGTTACGACAACCTGGTAGTGGACATGCTGGGTCTGGGCGTCATGAAAAAGAGCACTGGTGGCTATCCGGTTATCTTCGACGTAACCCACTCCCTGCAGTGCCGTGATCCGCTGGGTGCCGCCTCCGGTGGCCGTCGCGAGCAAGTGACCGAGCTGGCGCGCGCCGGCATGGCGGTCGGTCTGGCCGGTCTCTTTATCGAATCCCACCCGGATCCGAAAATTGCCCGCTGTGATGGCCCGAGCGCCCTGCCGCTCGACAAGCTGGAAGGCTTCCTCAAACAGATGAAGGCCATCGATGACCTGATCAAGGGTTTTGAGCCCCTGGATACCTCTGCTTGATGGGACAAGCACTTATCACAAGGCCTCGCAATGCGAGGCCTTGTTTTTGCGCTTGCCCAGTGAAAGCACGTATAAAAAAACGGCCGACAGGCCGTTTTTTGTGCTGATACAGCAAGTATCAGCGGTTCACTGCAGGACGCTGATTACAGGCTCTGGGTGAAAGTACGGGTAACCACGTCACGCTGCTGTTCCGGGGTCAGGGCGTTGAAACGCACTGCGTAGCCAGATACGCGGATGGTCAGCTGCGGGTACTTCTCCGGATTCGCGATAGCATCTTCCAGGGTTTCGCGACGCAGCACGTTGACGTTCAGGTGCTGACCACCTTCAACAGCCGGTTCGGCCTGAACAGGCAGTTCGCGGTATTCGAACTGACCCAGATCAGAGAGTGCGACTTCCTGATCGGCAGCAAAGGCATCGCCTTTGACACAGATGCAGCGAGCCTGTTGCTTCTCTTCGTCCAGCAGCCAGAAAGAGTTCAGCAGGGCGGTGTTGGCAGCCTGGGTGATTTGAATGCCTTTGATCATGGTATGACTCCTCAATGGGAACGCGAATCCAACTGTAAGGAAATTACCCTGATGTATTTAAGCTACCGTTAATTGCGGTGGCTTAAAGGGCCCTTGCCTTACACCTTTGCTTTGATGGGGTCATATATACCATGTTGGTAATATTACTAAAATTGATCTAGATCAATAAAAATTAATAAAGCGCCATTTAAATGGGATTAAATTCTTGAGTTTAATCAAAAATAGGTCATTTTTCTGATTTTGTAAGATATCAAAATTATGCATCTTTTACCTTTTTAATCTAGTAATTTAACTACATCTTTTCGGCTTTTCTGTGGTGGATTGAGGAGTTGGCTACACTCAGCAGAAAGCAAGGAGAGTGTCGGGTGAATATCAGGTGGCGAATGTGGGGATGGTTGGCCCTGTTCTGTTGCTGGGCAATCACAGCTGTGGTCCGGGCCGAAACAGTACGCATAGCGGTGGGCGAATGGCCGCCTTATATCAGTGAGTCGCTGCCCAATCAGGGGTTTCTCTGTCAGGTGGTACGTGAGGCCTTTGCCGAGCAGGGGGTCGATGTCAGCTTTCATTTCTACCCCTGGTCTGAGGCATACAGCCTGACTCTTGAAGGGCGTTATATGATTACCATGCCCTGGTTTCGCTCTCGCGAGCGCGAGCAGCACTTCTATCTCTCTGCATCGCTGGGCAAATTTACGACCCGTCTGCTTGCACTTAATGGTTCGCCATTGGTCAGTTTGGGTGAGCTGAAAAACGAGCCTGTCGGGGTTACCCGTGGCTATTTTTATGGTGAAGGGTTTGCAGCAAGGCAATCCGAGCTGTCTCTTGAGTGGTCCGACTCCGATGAGGAGAGCATGGAGAAACTGCTCACCGGACGCATTCGTTATCTGGTCATGGATGAACAGGTGGCACAGGTTCTGTTTCAGCAGGTTCTCTCTCGTCATCCCCAAGCGGCAGCATTGAGTGGTGCCCCCGATCCCATCTGGTCCCAGCCGGGCTATCTGCTGATGCGCAAGGCCGATCCCGATGCCCGCCGCTTGATGTTGCTGTTTAACGCCGGTCTGCACAAACTGGAGCGCTCCGGCCGGCTCGCCAGGCTCTGGAAAGTGTGAGTCACGGTTGCGTCTTGCGGGCTGCCCCCCTATCCTGACTCCTTCGCCGTATCAAGTGAGGAGGCCGGGGTGCTGACCTGGAGTGATGTGATTGGCTCTGAAAAAGAGCAGGACTATTTCAAGTGTACGCTGGCGACCGTCAGGGCAGAGCGGGAAGCGGGCAAGGTGATCTACCCCCCCGCGGCCGATGTGTTCAATGCTTTCAAACTGACCGAACTGGATCAGGTCAAGGTGGTGATCCTGGGGCAGGATCCCTACCACGGCCCCAATCAGGCGCACGGGCTCTGCTTCTCCGTTCTGCCCGGCGTGCGTACGCCTCCCTCACTGGTCAACATCTATAAGGAGATGCAGCGGGATCTGCCTGGTTTCGTCACACCCAATCACGGTTTTCTGGAGTCCTGGGCCAGACAGGGGGTTCTGCTGCTCAACACAGTGCTGACAGTGCAGGCCGGTCAGGCACACTCTCATGCCCATCTGGGGTGGGAAACCTTCACCGATCGGGTCATTGAGCAGATCAATGCCAGTTGTCAGGGGGTGGTATTTCTGTTGTGGGGCTCCCATGCCCAGAAGAAAGGGCGTTTTATCGACCGGCAACGCCACCACGTGTTGACGGCGCCCCATCCCAGCCCCCTTTCTGCCCACCGTGGTTTTATCGGTTGCGGCCACTTTTCCGAGACCAACCGCCTGCTGGAATTGCAGGGTAAAAGCCCGATCGAATGGCAATCTGTCTGCCAACCACTTGATTGAGTGCAAAGTTCGGGCGACAAATGACCGTATACTCAGGAAAGTAACATTTTATTTCAGCGCCAAGGAGTGCCCATGTTATCGAGTCTGCACAAGGATCACCTCAATATCGCCCGACTGCTGGATCTGCTGAAGCAGAAGCTGGCCGCCATTCGTGCCGAGCAACCCATCAGCTATTTTCTGGTGCGCGATGTCATCGATTATCTGCGGGAGGTCTCTGACAAGTATCACCACCCCAAGGAAGATCTTGTCTATGACTACTACCTGAAATACCGGGTGGTGGAGGGGGATGTCGCGAACCGCTTGCATGAAGAGCATCTCAAGTTGCTGGAGGCAGGGACCGAGCTCAAGGAGATGGTGGAGATGATCCTGATGGATGCGGTGATCCCGCTCGATCAGTTCACCGCCAAGCTGGAGCGCTTCGTGGAGCTGCAAGAGGCACACATGAACTACGAAGAGGGGGTGATCTTCCCCCATCTGCGTGACTCCCTGACCGAGGATGACTGGCGTCATCTGGAGCAAAACTGGCAGAACCGAGCTATCGGTGATCCTCTGTTTGGTGCCGAGATCAGCCAGCACTTCCAGGCGCTTGCCAAGCGCCTCTCCCTGCCTTTTGCTGCCAGCTGACTCACGCGGCTTTCGGTCATCAGTCATCTGACTGTGCAGGTGTTACCCGGCCAATGTGCCGGGTTACTTATTGTTACTCACGCCACATGATCTTGTTGTGCCATTTGTCGGGCACAGTGAGCTGCCAGCGGGCCAGCTCGCTCTTGCTGAAGACATATTCGCCGCGCAGGGCCGCTCGCGGGGAGATAGTACGGGGCAGGGTGCCCGCCAGTATGGTGTTGATAAGGGACGCTGCCTGCAACCCCTGATCGTGGCCGTCCAGTACCAGCCCGCCGATGGCCATCCCCTTGCCGACGGCAAACTCCCAGAAACAGAAGAGAGGAACCGGTGTGTTGGCGCTGGTCCACTCCAGCACAGTCTGTTCGCTCACATGCTTGCCATTATCGTCGACCAGCGTGTGGTAGAGGCCGAGGAAGATTGCCTGATAGCCATTCTTCTTGGCGTTGAGCACCGCCTCCTGCCAGAGGCTGTAGTCGCCCATCAGCTGGCTGTTGACCCGGGTCTGGCCGACTCGCAATTCGGTCTGGGTCTTGAATTCATCCTCAATGGCAGTGAGGGCCACATTGCTGGAATCAAACAATACCAGCGCCTTGTCGAGCCCCCCCATCATCTGGCTTATTTCGCTGATGTTGCGCTTGAGCAGGGGGCGCTCCAGCACGCCGGTGATCTTGGGGTGGCCGACAAAGCCTTTGAGGCGGGGGTTCTCGTTCATGCCGAGAAAGACCACCGGGGTACCCAGCGAGGCGATCTCGTTGGCCAGATAGTTGATGGCGTTGTCATCCCCCAGTACTACCAGATCCGGTTTGCTCTTCAGATAAAAGGCGATGGCTTGCTGGGCGATCTCGTCGAACTTCTCCCGTGGATGGCGTTTGGTATCCATATAGAAGTGGGTGATCTTGTGCTCACCCTGCAAGCCATCGAGCAGCCCTTTGTTGTAGCTTTGGTCCCACAGGTATTCGGGATGGTAGCTGCTGATCACCAGAATGTTGGCGGCCCAGAGCGGCAGAGAGAGGGTGGATAGCAGTAGCAATAGCAGGGAGGTGCGCATGTGTTATCCCTTGTCGAGGGGGAGAGAGTTCTTGTTCAGTATGGGCGGTTTTGGTTGACGCTGTCATCTCGAAACCGGTGCGGTGGGGGGGCAATTTTTTTCGGGTGGGTGGATCGGACGCCAGCCCGCACCCCGCTTGAGACTGGATTTGAATGGAGCTTTTTGGGGTTGGTCGTGAACTGTCCCGCTCGCTGAAAAACCTGTTCTGGATCAAGAAATGAGGCTTCGCTTTAGTGCCTAATAGACACCACATATAGGGACGCATTCGTCTTTAATCCCTATATGTTGTGTTATTAAGCTGTGTATAAGCTGTTCCTCTCCTATCTTCAGCCCAGGCTTGTCAAGCCTCGGCTGAATTTATTTGCGTCCAGGACGAGATGCCGGGAGGGGGGCCCAACAAGGGTGAGCCAGAGGCAAATGCCTGGCCTTTTAACGGGGAAAATTCATGAAACCGGTTGTGATCAAACGTGACGGATGTCGCGCACCATTCAATGCCCAGCTGATTGCAGAGGCGGTCAGCCGTGCGGCGGAAGCGGTCAATCAGGCCAATCCGGCACTGGCTTCCCGCATTGCCAATGCAGTGAGTCAGGAGCTGGAAGGGCGTGGTGAAGTTGATATCCACGAGATCCAGAACCGGGTCGAAAACCACCTGATGGCTTCCGACGACAAGGCCATCGCCCGTGCCTATATCGAATATCGCCACGACAGGGATCAGGCTCGCGAGGCGCGCGGCCGTCTGGCGCAGGAGATCCGCGGTCTGGTTGAGCAGACCAATGCCGCCCTGCTCAACGAGAATGCCAACAAAGACTCCAAGGTGATCCCGACCCAGCGCGACTTGCTGGCCGGTATCGTCGCCAAGCACTATGCCACCAGCCACATGCTGCCCCGTGATGTGGTTCAGGCTCATGAGAGCGGTGATCTGCACTTCCACGATCTCGATTACTCACCTTTCTTCCCGATGTTCAACTGCATGTTGATCGATCTGAAAGGGATGCTGACCCACGGCTTCAAGATGGGCAATGCGGAGATCGATACCCCGAAATCCATCAGCACCGCCACGGCCGTGACCGCCCAGATCATCGCCCAGGTGGCGAGCCACATCTATGGTGGCACCACCATCAACCGCATCGACGAAGTGCTGGCCCCCTATGTGACCATCAGCTGGCAGAAGCACCGTGAAGTGGCCGAAGAGTGGGGCATTGCCGACGTAGAAGCCTACGCCATGGCCCGCACCGAGAAAGAGTGCTACGACGCCTTCCAGTCGCTGGAGTACGAGGTCAACACTCTGCACACCGCCAACGGTCAGACGCCCTTCGTCACCTTCGGCTTTGGCTTGGGGGACAGCTGGGAGTCGCGGATGATCCAGCGTGCCATCCTCAGCAACCGTATCGCTGGCCTTGGCAAGAACAAGAAGACCGCCGTGTTCCCGAAACTGGTGTTCGCCATCAAGGATGGCCTCAACCACAAGCAGGGCGATCCCAACTACGACATCAAGCAGCTGGCGCTGGAGTGTGCCTCCAAGCGGATGTATCCGGATATCCTCAACTACGACCAGGTCGTGAAAGTGACCGGCTCCTTCAAGACCCCCATGGGTTGCCGCTCCTTCCTCGGTGCCTACGAGGAGAATGGCGAGCTGATCCACGAAGGTCGCAACAACCTGGGTGTGGTGAGCCTCAACCTGCCGCGCATCGCCCTGAAATCCCGTGACGAAGCGGACTTCTGGGATCGTCTGGATGCCTCCCTGCGGGTCGCCAAGAAGGCGCTGATGTACCGCATCACCCGTCTGGACGGGGTGAAAGCACGGGTTGCGCCGATCCTCTATATGGAAGGGGCTTGCGGCGTGCGCCTCAAGGCCGACGACAACGTCAGCGAGATCTTCAAGAACGGTCGTGCCTCCATTTCCCTCGGTTATATCGGGGTTCACGAGACCATCAACGCCCTGTTTGGTGACAAGGTTCACCTGTTTGACAGCGCCGAGCTGCAACAGAAAGCCATCGCCATCATCGCCCGTCTCAGGGCAGCCATTGACGAGTGGAAAGAGGAGACTGGCTACGGCTTCAGCCTCTACTCCACCCCGAGCGAGAACCTCTGCACCCGTTTCTGCCGCATCGACGCCAAGGAGTTTGGCGTGGTATCCGGCGTGACCGACAAGGGTTACTACACCAACAGCTTCCACCTCGATGTGGAGAAGCAGGTCAATCCGTACGACAAGCTGGACTTCGAGGCGCCCTATCCGCCCATCGCTAGTGGTGGCTTCATCTGCTACGGCGAGTACCCCAACATCCAGCACAACCTGGAAGCGCTCGAAAACGTCTGGGATTACAGCTATGACAAGGTGCCCTACTACGGTACCAACACCCCCATCGACGAGTGCTACGACTGCGGCTTTACCGGTGAGTTCGAATGTACCTCCAAGGGCTTCACCTGCCCGCGCTGCGGTAACCATGACCCGGCCAAGGTGTCGGTGACCCGCCGTGTCTGCGGCTACCTCGGCAGCCCGGATGCTCGCCCCTTCAATGCGGGCAAGCAGGAAGAGGTGAAGCGCCGCGTCAAACATATGTAAGCGCACAGGCGATGAAGAGCTGGCCCCTGACTCAAGGGGCCATTTTCATTGGAGGGCGGCAGTTATGCCGCTGTCCCGTGAACGAGGCAGGAAACAAGCGATGCACTACCACCAATACTACCCGGTCGATGTGATCAACGGCCCCGGCACCCGTGCCACCCTGTTTGTCTCGGGCTGCGAGCACCAGTGCCCAGGTTGCTACAACCAGAGCACCTGGCGGCTCGATGGCGGCAAGCCGTTCGATCAGGCGATGAGCGATCGCATCATTAGCGACCTCAACGACAGCCGCATCAAACGGCGAGGTCTGTCGCTCTCCGGCGGCGATCCGCTCCACCCGGCCAACGTGCCCCACGTGCTGGCGCTGGTGAAACGGGTGCGCGCCGAGTGTCCGGGCAAGGATATCTGGTGCTGGACCGGTTATCTGCTCGGCGAACTGTCAGAGGCCCAGCGCGAGCTGGTGGCCTTGCTGGATGTGCTGGTGGATGGCAAGTTTGAAAAGGCGTTGGCAGACCCCGGCCTGCTCTGGCGTGGCAGCAGCAATCAGCAGATCCACGACCTCAACGCCTGGCGTGATGCGGGTGAGCGAATTCCCTGTCTGGTTTGCAGTTGAAGCTCGGGATGTTTATGGTTAGCCCATTCCAATCCTGACGACATTTTTGAAAAGGAGAGCCGAGATGAACAATCTGCTCAAGATCCTGCTGGCCATTTTCCTGCCCCCGGTGTGCGCGTTTATCCAGGTGGGCTTTAGCCTGCACTTTTTAATCAACATTGTGCTGACCCTGATGGGCGGTCTGCCGGGCATGGTCCATGCGCTCTGGCTGGTGGTGAGCGACAAGCGCGGCTGATGCCAGAGGCTGGTTAGTGAGCTTATTGACGATAAAAGGGCCAACCTCTCGGGGTTGGCCCTTTTGTTCATGTTCATACGAATACTTTTTCGTTAGGATGGGTCACTGACCAAGGGGCGCATTGAGCGTCCCGCAGTCCGGCAACAAGCACCGGCAAAGAACAAGGAGCGTTACATGAAGTGGAAAGTCGCAGTATGGTCAGGTCTGGCAGTGACACTGCTGCTGGGGTGCTCATCCCGTCAGGAGGTGGCGCACGAGCGCGCTCCGATCGCTATCCCCCTCGAGCAGTTGTCCAGCTACTGGGTTCAGGAGAAGCAGTGGTCATGGCTTGGCAACGACGAGCCAGCCCTGCCAGCCAAACCGGTCAAGGGGTATGTGGAAGTACGCTATCAAATCGACGCCAGCGGCACGCCGGTCAAGCCGGAAGTGGTGGCGGCCGAGCCCCCCGGCGAGCTGGAGCAGAGCGCGCTGGCGACCCTCTCGCGGATCCGCTACAGCCCGGCAGAGGGCAACCCGGATGCCATTCCGGTCGAGGTGACCAACCGCTTCGAGATCGAGATCAATTGATCCCCACCACTCTGATGCCAGAGAAAGAGAGACCCCGGCCAGGCCGGGGTCACGTTTATTGCTGTTTGCAGTCGTTGTAGGCGGTCTGCCACTCGCCATCCTGATCCCGCAGTTCCACAAAGCCCTCATCCCCCTTGTTCCACCAGACGGCCTCATGTTCGTCCGTATAGCGGGCGCCGGAGGCCGAAATGGCCTGGGGCAGGGTGTAATCCTTGCCGTTCGGCAGTGATAGCTTGATAAAGTTGAGGCTCTCGTCTGAGAGGGAGAAGTAGCGCACCTGCACCTTCTTGCCCTGCTCGCACTGGTAACTGACCGGTTCGCCACCAGTGACTGAGAGGGTATTGCCCTGATTGCAGCCAGCGAGCAGGCCGAGGGCCAGCGCACCAGCGGCCATCATATGTGCTTTATTCATGATTACAGCTCCATTGGTGTCATACGGGCGTGAGCCTAACAGGTTGCCGTTATTGTGCAATCAGCGGGGCCATTCGGTGCGTCGCTGGCTGTCCGGCATACCGCGCGAGTATGAGGGGGATGCCGCTATCAGCAAGGTAGTGTCAATCAGTGCAGGCCAAGTCTGGTTTCAAACTGGCGGATCAGCGTCTCATAGGTGCCGTTGTTCTTGATCTTCTGCAATCCCTGCTCGAACTGCTTGGCCAGCGCTTCCCCTTGCGGGTGGTGGCGGGAGAAGGCGAGCCAGAAGCCATCGGTGGAGAGTTTGCCAACCTTGACCACCTTGCCGGTCAGCTGCTTCTGCTGGATCTTGAGGTAGCCCGGCATGCCATTCATCAGGATGTAGTCGACCCGGCCACGTACCAGCATCTCGAGGATCTGGGCATCGGATTTGGCCTGAAAGCGGGTGATCCTGGGGTTTTCCATAAAATCGGTGGGATAGGTGTAGCCTAGGGTGATGCCCACCTGCTTGCCCTCCAGCGAGGTGAGTTTGAGATCCCGTTGCGGTTCGCTGGCGAGGGCGAAGATGGCGAGATCCTCCTCGAACATGGGGGTATCGTGCCAGTGGTACTGGTAACGGTTCTCTTCGGTGATGGTGGCGTTGAAGCACCCCGCAAGTTTGCCGCTTTTCGCATCGTGCATGCAGCGGGCGAAGGGGAGGGTGCGAAAGACTATCTCGATCCCTTCGGCGGCAAACACCGCCTTGACCAGCTCAGGCGCCAGTCCGCGTGGCTGGTCATCCTCATTGTCCTTGTCGCGCTCGCAGTAGGGGGCCCAGTCATCTTCGGCACCAATGACAAGCGGGGTGGCCCCGAGCGGGCTGGTAGCCAACAGCATAAGACAAACCAGCCATTTTTTTAACAACGCGACCATAGGTACACCTCATCGACAGCAGCCTTACAAGCATAGCCGTACTTCTGCGCTGAGCTGTGGTGGTGGGGGGATGACAAGGGTGGAACACGAGGGAGAGAAAAAACGCCCCGGCAGGCGACGGGGCGAAAGAGAGCTCATCCATGGGCTGACAACAGTGCTTACAACAGGAAATCAATAACCGAAGCGGGTCGCCTCGAAGCGATTGAGCAACCGGTGGACGAGGTAGCAGGCCAACAGGGTGACCACAATGGCAAACAGGATGCTGCTCACCCGGTAGAGGGCGCTGAACACCAGATCGTTGCCCGGAGTGAGGTACTGGCCAAACAGGATGCCGAGGGTAGTGAGGGCGCCAAAGCCTACACCCGAACCACCCGCCTCCTTGACGTGGGCATGGCTGAACAGCATGGCGCCGAGCCACAGTAACGGGGCGACAAGCAGCAGTTGCCCTGACCAGTCATAGAGCAGCAGCTGGCCGAGCAAGCCGAAGGTGACACCCAGCAAGGTGCCCATCGCCCGTTTGCGGGCATAACTCAGGGCGCCGTTCCAGTGCATGGGGAACAGCACCAGCAGGGTTGTGGCCTGGGCTGACATGGAGTCGCGCAGGTCAAACACCTGAAATACCAGAAACGACAGGGTGGCCACCGTGGCACCCAGCAGGGCTTCATGGCGCATCCGGTGCGGCGCCTTGGGGGCCGAGGTGGGCTTGGGTCTGGCCTCCACATCCGGGATCAGCATGGTCATCAGATAGGCGATCAGCACCGACAGCACGCTCGCCCAGATATTGTTGAGGAGCAGGTCGTTGAGGTCGGTCTGCGGATAGCTGGCAAAGTGCAGCATGATGCTGAGGCTCAGTACCCCGTTGGCCCCGAACAGAAACAGGCTGCCCCGCGACATGGCGGCGAAGCGGTAGAGAAACAGCAGAAAGGCGATGGGGGTCATCAGCGCCGGATGGCTGCCAAACAGTCCCCCCAGCAGCCCGACCTCAACCCCACAGACCACCGCAGCCGCGATCAGCTGGCGTGCGGCATGGCCATTCATCACCGGCACCATTCCCAGCAGCAGCACAGGCGTGACCGTATAGAAAACCCCGTAATTCCAGCCAAACAGCTTGCAGAGCAGAAAGCCCGTGGTGCAGCCAAAGGCGATGCGCAGGCACTGGCGCAGCTCGTTGCCGGTGAGGGGCCGATACCAGAGGTGGGTGGCAGCAACACCGGCGGGGTGGGCTGGGGCAGTATTGGCCGACGGGTGAGTGGCGTGGTTAGTAGACATAATGGAGCAGGCTGAGCAGGTGGATCTGGCCCCGTGCCAGCATGGCGGTCAGGGCATTGTCCGGCAGCAGTTGCACCGTGGCCCGAGCCCCGGCTGGCAGATGATCGGGGAGCTGGTCCAGCTCGAGGTGCAGCCGCATCCGCTGGGCATCCCGTACCCAGCGATCAGACTCCACCGGCGCGGCCAGTCGACCATTGGCATCAAACTGACCGGCGCTCACTCCGGCATCCAGACTGCTTACCCGAGCAGGATAGAGCTGACCCGGCTCGCCATCGAAGGCGACCAGTGCGCGGGTTTGCTCGCCGACATGGCGCAGGCTTTTCTCCCGAAAATCGGCAATGACGTCCACCTGTTCCGACACCAGCGCCAGCAGCGGGCTGCCCGCGCTGGCGATACTGCCCGGCTTGAGCTGCAGGTTGGTGATGGTGCCATCCTGATCCGCGTGGACCTGGCTGTAAGAGAGGGCCAGCTGCGCTTGTGCCAGCTTGTTGCGGGCCTGGCGCAGCAACAGATTATCCTCACCGGTCACGCCACGACTGGCCTTGATCTGGGCCAGTTTGGCCTGACTGGCGCGCAGGTTGGCCTGGGCGCTGCGCAGGGCGCTGTCAGCTTCATCTTTTTGTTGCAGCGAAACCATGTGACGTTGGTAGAGCGCATCGATCCGCTCAGCCTCGCGCCACTTCTGGCTGGCCAGGGTCTCCTTGGCGTTGATCTCGGCAACGGCGGCGGTCAGGGCGGCATCCAGTTCACTGTTCTGCTGCTCTGCCTGCGCCAGCGCAAGGCGGGCCTGCTCCACAGCCAGTTCAAAAGGGGCCGGATCCAGCCTGAACAGCAGATCCCCCTTCTTGACCTGCTGGTTGTTGTGAACGGCGACCTCGATCACCTTGCCGCTCACCTGGGGGGCCAGCTTGGTGACCACCCGGGTCGCCATCGCCTGAGGGGTGAGGGGCATCAGCAGGTCGGCTATCAGAAAATAGGCAAACAAGGTGGCAAAGCCCGCCATGGACCATTTGATCCAGCGGGTAAATTGTTGATCCGGAGTCATCTTATTCTCTCTCTGTGTCGGTCTCGGGAGGGCTTGTATCGCCTCCGGCTTGTCGGTCGTGGTGTTGTTCAATTTTGCTGAGGGCGTTGGCCGAGATCCGCTGCACCGTGGCTTCAAACAGCTGCAGGGTCTGCTCGTCGATGCCCCCCAGCAGCTCCCGGCGGATATTCATGATGCGGTCGGCGATCTGATCGAGCAGGGTCTGGCCAGCCGGGGTCACACAGACGATGCGGGCCCGCTTGTCCTGACTGCAGCAGTGGCGCTCAATCAGTCCCTGCTCTTCCAACTGGCCCAGGGTGCGCATCAGGGATGGCAGTTCTATTTCGAGGGCTTCGGCCAGGGTCTTCTGGCTGACATGGTTCCCCATGCGGGAGAGTTTCCACAGCGCGGTCCAGCGGGGATGGGTGAGGCCAAGGGGGGCCAGCTCCAGATCGGCGGCAGTACGCCATAGCCGGTGCATCCGCGCTATCTGCTCGGCGAGCGACAGCTCGCGCAACCTTTCCAGATCCGTCATCTTCTCATCCTCAATGTACTTAGCCTGCTAAGCATCATACTTGTTTAGCAGGCTAAGTAAATAGTGTGATGCGGATCATGTTTCTGGTCGGATCTTTCGCTGGTGCGAGTTGGCAGCATTCGAGCCCCTGATATTATTCTCGGGACTGATCCACTCGAGGCTCTCTTGCCGATTCGGATATTGCGCCGTGAATGGAGGATATCCGGCGATTATTTTCATGAAATTTTCAGCTTCAGTGAGCAGCTCTTTTTTTATCCGCTAATATTGATGGGGTTATAAAACAAGGGGGAAACGGGTTGTGGATGGATATGACAGTGGATGTGTGTATCTGGCAATTGAAGCGCTGTTGAGTGATGGAGAATATGGTGCAGAGTCACATCATGGTATGAATCGGGAAGGCGCTATCAGAAGTACCGATATCAGTCATGATTTTGACCCCGCCAATATTCCATTGCTGTTGGCAGAATAGACCTGACCGTGTGTGATCCTTGTGAGTTCAAGCCAGTGCTCTGGTATTCGCTGGCTTGACTCATCACTATTTCAATCTCCCCTTTTTGCATCTTTCTTCTCACCCTTTTTCATCGTGCGAGCTTCCTGCACGCCGACTCAAACCCTGATGTGGCACGCCGTGGCACTCGCGTTATGGCGATGACATTGCCCGCTGATTATCACTCACAGGAGCTGTGGCGATAAATGGTCGCAGAGCTTGTCATCTGGCTCTGTTATTTCCCCGAAGGGGGGGAGATCATCGCATCGTTATTACTGCTGATCACCCAAATATCCGCCATTATGGTCGCTCGTTTTATCACCCTATTTCCTGACTTGGTCGGGTATCGTATGTCTGGTGTTCTATTGTGCAGCGCACGTTGGCGGCACCATGATGTTTAAGTTTTTAATGTTTTTATATGGCTTTGCAGTCTGGCTAACCGACAGGGGAGAGGGGGATCAATAAAGTAGCGGCCACAATCACACGCAGAGTACATAACAATGAAAAACCTCTCACCCCTACAAACCACACAAGAAAAGGCCGCCTTTATGGGCGGCCAACAAATTGCCGGTATGCCGCTCTTTATATTTCTGGGGCTGGCGACCTGTGTTCTCTTTTCCGGCTGGAATGGCTCGTTGCCGCTGGGCATGGTCGGTGCGCTGGCACTGATGTTCGTGCTGGGCACCCTGCTGACCGAGCTGGGTGAGCGGATCATGCCGATCCGTGAATATCTGGGGGGCGGCACCATCCTCGCCATTTTCGGCGGCGCCGCCCTGTTCGAATATCAGCTGCTGCCGGTGCAGGCGGGGCAGGTCATCACCCACTTCATGAAGGAGGGTGGCTTTCTCAACTTCTTTATCGCCAGCTTGGTTACTGGCTCCGTGTTCGGTATGAGCGGCGCTTTGCTGAAAAATGCCGCCATGCGCTACCTGCCGGTCATTCTTGGTGGCGTCGCACTGGCACTGCTGAGCGTTGGTCTGGTCGGCTCCCTGATGGGGTATGGCTTCAAGAATGCGGTGCTGCTGATCGGCCTGCCGATCATGGGCGGTGGCATGGGCGCCGGTGCGGTGCCGTTGGTGGAGATCCTCTCCGGCCCGATGCAGATGTCCAGTGCGGATCTCTTGTCGCGCATGGTACCGGCGGTGGTGATCGCCAATACCCTGGCCATTCTGGTGGGCTCCCTGCTGGCGCGGCTCGGTCGCCGTTACCCCTCCCTGACCGGCAACGGCAAGCTGATGGTCAAAGAGAATAGCCAGAACATTGCTGACGAGCAGGCCGAAGCGCCGACCCTGCAGAGTCTGGGTATGGGCCTTTTCATCAGCTCCAGCATGTTTGTGCTGGGCTCCCTGCTTGGCAACTTTATTCCCATGCACCCCTTCGCCCTGATGATTTTGGCTGTCGCCTTTATCAAAGTGAGTGGCCTGCTGCCGCGCCGTTATGAGCAGGCGGCGGCCGACTGGTATCAGTTTGTGGTGAGCAACCTGACCCCCTCCCTGCTGGTGGGGATCGGCGTCGCCTATACCAGTATTCCCGAGCTCATCAGCGCCTTCTCCATCAGCTACTTCGTGCTGGTCATGGTCACCGTGATTGGCGGCGCCCTCGGTGCGGCGCTGGTCGGCAAGCTGATCGGCTTCTATCCCATCGAGGCGGCCATCACCGGCGGGCTCTGCATGGCCAACATGGGGGGGACCGGCGATGTGGCTGTGCTCTCGGCGGCCCAGCGGATGAAGCTGATGCCCTTTGCCCAGATCTCCTCCCGTCTCGGCGGTGCCGTGATGCTGATTTTGGCGACCGCTCTTATCTCCCTGCTTGCCTGATACCGGATTGAGGAACAAACAAGATGAACGACATCATGATGGGCACCAGCCTGCCCTATGCAGAACGCAAGCGTCAGGGTGTACGCGGCCGCATGCCGCATAAGGAGGAGTCTCTCTCCCAGCAGCGGCGCCGGATCTACCGATTGGTCAGCGCCATGCAGAGTCCGTTTGACCAGCATCTGCTGCTGCGCCAGCTGCAGGAGGACAACCCGGTGCTCTTCTACGATCTGGTGCGTCACCACCTGCCGGAGCTGCTGCCAATCATCTACACCCCGGTGGTGGGGGAGGCGTGCCAGCGCCACAGCGACCTCTATCTACGCAGCCACGGCCTCTATCTCTCGTGGCATGACAGGGACGATCTCGATGACATCCTCGAGTCAGTGGAGCAGGAGGTGGATGTGATCGTCATCTCCGACGGCGAGCGGGTGCTTGGGCTCGGCGATCTCGGTATCGGCGGCATGGGGATCTGTATCGGCAAGCTGGCGCTCTACTCCGCAGCGGGTGGCATCAACCCGGCACGTACCTTGCCGCTCTGCGTCGATGTGGGCACCAACAACCCCGAGCTGCTGGAGGATGACTCCTACCTCGGCTGGCAATCCCCGCGCATCGATGGCGAGAGCTACTACCACTTCATGGACAAGGTGGTGGCCGCCATTCGCAAGCGCTGGCCTCAGGTGGTGCTGCAGTTTGAAGACTTTGCCGGCAAGCATGCCGCCAACTTGCTGACCCGTTATCGGGACGAGCTCTGCATGTTCAACGACGATATTCAGGGCACGGCGGCGGTTGCCTCCGCCTGCGTGCTGGCCGGGTTGCAGCAGGCAGGTACTGCTCTGTGCGATGCCCCGGTGCTGATCGTCGGGGCGGGCTCGGCCGGTTGCGGCATTGCCGCCATGCTGGCCCAGCTGGCGGGGAGTCACGACGGCGTCTGGCTGTTTGATCAGGATGGGGTGGTCTGCAGCGATCGCCCCAAGCTGACCCGCGCCCAACAGCCGTTTGCCCGCGCCGTAGAGGAGGGTAACAGCTCGCTGCTGGAGACCATTCGCCAGGTGCGTCCGGCGGTCTTGATTGGCGTGAGCGGGCAGGGCGGCCTCTTTACTGGCGAGGTGTTGCAGGCGATGGGGGAGGTGTGCGAGCAGCCGGTGATCCTGCCACTCTCCAACCCGACCCGTAGCGCCGAGGCCACCCCCGAGCAGGTGTGGGCCGCCACAGATGGCCGCGCCCTGCTGGCCACCGGTAGCCCCTTTGCGCCGGTGACGGTGGCCGGGGAGCGGCGGGTAGTCTCCCAGTGCAACAACGTCTATGTCTTCCCAGGGATTGGTCTCGGAGCCTGTGCCGTCAAGGCGCGCCGCATCAGCGATGGCATGTTGCTGGCCGCGGTGCGGGCTGTCGGCGCCTATCCGCTGGTGGCGGGTAGGCTGCTACCCCCCATCGAGCAGGTGGGAGAGGTGGCCCGCGCCGTCGCCAGAGCGGTGGCACTCTGTGCCCGCGAGGAAGGATTGGCCGATTTTGTCGGCGATCCGGCACCTTTGATTGACCAGACCTGGTGGCATCCGCACTATTGGGCAGCGTCCTGACGTTTTAAGGTATGTGCATGAAACTTCGCCACCAGTTGGTCACCCTCTCTCTTGGGCTCTCCCTGCTGCTGATCCTCATTCTGGGCAGTCTGCTGGCCCTCTTTATCCGCCATCTGCTGGAGAGCAATCTGCAGGATAAGGGGAGCGATCTGGCACGGGTCATGGCGGCGGATACCCGGGTGGTCGAAGCTCTGCGCCAGGGCAGTGATCCGACTCTGCGCGACTATGTGGAGGCGGTCTGCAATCGCACCGACGCCACCTATATGGTGGTGACCGACGAACATGGTCGCCGCCTCAGCCACCCCAATCCCGAGCTGGTGGGGCAGAAGTTCCGTGGCGAGGATATCTGGCCCGCGCTGCAGGAGCGGCGCAGCTACTGCTCCAAGGATCGGGGCACCATGGGGCCGGCGATCCGCTGCTTCTCCCCGGTGGTGGGCGGTGACGGGCGCGTCATGGGGGCCGTGGTGGTGGGCTACCTGATGCAGCAGGTGGAGGGCATCTATATGGAGCGGGTGGCCCTGCTCATCAGCGCCATTGTGGCGGTGCTGGGGTGCGGCCTGCTGCTGGCGCTCTGGGTGCAATACCTGCTGCGCAAGACCCTGCTCGATCTGGAGCCGGAGGCGATCGTGCGCCGCTTTACCCTGCAGGATCTGGTACTTGAGCACATCACCGAAGGGGTGATTGCCCTCGATGGTCGCGGCAATATCAACATGATCAACAGCACCGCCAGCTATCAGCTGCGGCTGCCGGTCACCGGGCGCCATGCCCTGCAGGGGCAGTCGCTGGCGGAGCTGGTGCCACCTCTTGCCCCCTGTCTGGAGCAGGAGGGTGGGGAAGTGAGCTTCACCATTCAGGGAGAGTCCTTTGTCGGCCGCTGGCAGGCGGTGCAGGGCAAGGCGCCGGGGCGGTTGCTGATCTTCAGCCGTCCGGAGGTGGCTGCCAGTCTGGGGGTACAGGTGACCCATCTGCGCCAGTATGCCGAGATGCTGCGGATGCAGAGCCACGAGTTTGCCAACAAGCTGAGCAGCCTCTCCGGCCTGTTGCAGCTGGGCCATGTGGATCAGGCGGTGGAGCTGATCCAGCAGGAGAACGAAGCGTGCCAGACCATGCTGCAGGAGCTGCTGCGGCTGATAGACAACAAGCCGGTGGCGGGGCTTATTCTCGGCAAGTTCAGCCGGGCCCGCGAGCTGGGGGTGACTCTGGAGCTCGATCCTGACTCGGCGCTGGCGGAGTATCCGGCCTCGGTCTCGGCCGATCTCATCACCCTTATTGGTAACCTGCTGGACAACGGTCTGCAGGCGGCCTGGCGCAACCGCCAGCAGCGGCCGCCGCGGGTGCTGCTGTCCCTGTGCGATGTGGGGCGGCGGCTGGTGATCGAGGTGGAGGATAGCGGCGAGGGGGTCGACGAGGAGCTGGCCGATCACCTGTTCGATTACGGAGTGAGTCGCCAGAGCGGCGATCACGGGGTGGGTCTGTTCCTGGTCAAGGAGACCGTGGGTCGGCACGAGGGTGTGATAGAATGGCGGCGAACCGCCGAGCAGACCACCCTGTTTGGTATCTACTTGAATAAAAACCAATTAATGTGAGCCATGGACCCAATAATCACGCTTGTTATTGAAGATGACGATCGGATCGGTGCCATCTTGTCAGAACTGGTGGCGGCGACACCCGGTTTCTCCCTGCTGGGGCGGGCCGGCACCCTGGCCCAGGCCGATGCCATGATGGCCGGTGTGGTGCCCCAACTGCTGCTGGTGGATGTCTCCCTGCCCGATGGCTCCGGCCTTGAGTGGGTGAGCCGCCTGCGTAGCCACAACCGCGAAGCCTACGTCATCATGGTGACTGCCTCGCGGGATGTGGAGACCATCCAGCAGGCCCTCAACCTGGGGGTTCATGACTACGTCATCAAACCATTGCGGCTGTTTCGCATCCAGCAGAGTCTGGACGAGATCCTGCAACTGCACAGTCGCCTCTGCGAGCGGGGTCGGCTGGAGCAGGAAGATCTCGACAAGCTGCTGGGCAAGGGAGGGCGCTCCCAGATCAAGGAGATGCGCGTCACTCCCAAGGGGATCGACAGCATCACCCTGCGTCAGGTGCTGGATCTGCTGGCGGGTGAGCCGGAGAACGTCTTCTCCACCGACACGGTGGCGCTGCGACTCTCCCTCAGCCGCACCACGGCGCGCCGCTATCTGGAGTATCTGGAGTCGGAAGATCGGGTGGATGTAGATCTCAACTACGGTCAGCGGGGGCGGCCGGAGCGGCGCTACCGCTGGCGCCGGGCCGGTTGAGGTGCTCACTGACGTGCATTGCAGAAACAACAAGGGAGCCCATGGCTCCCTTGTTGTTTCCGGACGATGTTGGTTCTCAGGCGGCTTCCCGTTCTGCTACCGGTGCACGCCCCTTCAGCTGGGAGGCCATCACCCCGCCCAGGATCAGCCCGCCCCCCAGCAGGTGATAGCCGTGGATCGGTTCACCCAGGCTGACGACGGCGATCAGTGCCGTACAGAGCGGCATCAGGTTCATAAAGACCGAGGTGCGCTCTGCCCCCATACAGGCGAGGCCGCGCATCCAGCAGTAAGCCGCCAGCAGGGAGGAGGCGAGCCCGGCGAAGAGCACCAGACCCCACCCTTCGGCCGGCACCGCCATCGAGTCGGCACTGAGAGCGAGCGGCACCAGCAGTAGCACGGCCAGCAGGATCTGCATATAGAGGTTGAGCCAGGGGCCAAACGGCAGTTGCCAGCGGCGGATCAAGAGGCCGTAAAGGGCGTAGCTGGCGGAGCCGAGCAACATCATGCCATCCCCCGGGTTGATGCCGTTATGGAGCAGGGCGAGCGGTTCGCCCTTGCCAAGCAGCCAGAGCACTCCGAACAGGGAGATACTCATGCCGAGCAGTGCCTGTTTGCCGGGACGCTGGCCGAAGAAGAGCGCCCCTTGCAGCAGGGTGAGCAGTGGAATGAGGGAGCCGATCACCCCCATATTGGTGGCCGAAGTGCTGTGAGCAGCGTAGTAAGCGAGGCACTGGTAGAGCACCATACCGAGCGCCGCCAGCACCAGCAGCTTGCCGAACCAGGGGCGAACCTCGCTACGGCGGCGCCACAGCTGCGGCAGGCAGAAGGGGGTCAGTGCCAGAGCGGCGATCACCCAGCGATAGAAGGAGATAGCCGCGGGGTCGAGCACGCTGGCGGCCGCCTTGGACACCACGGTATTGGTAGCCCAGATCAGCACCGCCATCAGCGGAAAGAGAAGAGGGGAAAAGATTCGCATCAGAGGCTCCTTATTAACAGGGGGCCAAGTCTACCCTTGTCTTTATATTATCAAGTAGCGTAAAACAGACAGATGACCCAGCAGAAAAGACAACTCTTTCTGATGCACCTTTTTCCGGCCCACACGGGCTGCGTTTGCCCGCAACTGATGGCTGCTTTTGACCTGTGCCGGAGACCGAGCCAACAGGGCGTTGCATCACGCCTGCTCCTCTCTCTCGCTGACAAGGGGCGCTGATGGCCACTCACCACTTTCAGCCGGTAGATGTCGTTCTGCCCGCTCCCAATCCGCTCTATTTCAGTTACCAGCAGATGCTGGCCGACAGCGCGACCGTGCTGCACTCCCACCCCTGGGGCCAGCTCAACATGATCAGTCTGGGGATCATGGAGATAGAGCTGGGGGATCAGCGACTGGTGGCCCCTGCCGACTACCTGATCTGGGTGCCGGCGGATCTCGACCACACCTCCTACAACGAGCAGACCCTCGACTACACCTCCATCTACGTCAGCCACGAGCTGGCGGCCAAGCTGCCGCCAGAGCCCAGATTGCTGCTGCTCACCCCGCTGATCCGCGCCCTGCTGAGCGATTTTTGCGAACGGCGGGTGAGCCATATGGCGGATGAGTGGGATCAGCGTCAGGCCGAGTTACTGGTGGAGCGACTGGCGCGCACCCGCTGTCAGGAGAGCTACCTGCCGATGAGTCAGGACAAGCTGCTGGCTCCCATGCTGGCGGCGTTACACAGCGATCCTGCCGATCCCCGAACTCTGGCCCAGTGGGCCGGACAACTGCATACCACAGAGCGCACCCTGGCGCGGCGCTGCCTGCGGGAGCTGGGGATGAGTTTCGGTCAGTGGCGGGCGCGGTTGCGGCTGCTCAAGGCGCTGGCCTGGCTCAAGGGGGACATGCCGATTCAGGAGATCAGCTGGCGGCTCGGTTACGGCTCCACCTCGGCCTTTATCGCCATGTTCAACCGGGAGCTGGGCTGCTCCCCTCAGCGTTATCGCCAGCAATCGGCAGAACGGGGGCTCTAATGGGAAAAAATGGGAGCGATGCAGTGTGAATGCCATGATAAGTAGCCTGTTTCTTGTCGTTACAGGGATTATCATAGAGCCCTGTTATCATGGGCCATCTGGCAGCAACGATCGGTTGTCTGCCGGAGTGAATGGCTGTGCCTTCATATTCAGGGGTTAGGGTAAGCATGATCGCGTCCGGTTCCCGTTTGGCCGAGTCACTATTCTGGTATCTGCTGGCGCTCACCGGTTGTGCCATCCTGCTGTTCGAGTTCGGGCCAGAGCGAGTTCTCGATATCAAGGAGTGGCCGCTCTCCATCACAGTGCAGCAGCCACGGGATGCTGGGCCGGGGGCGGTGCGCTATCAACCCTCGGCGGATGATCATCCCGGAGTGGTCTGTACGTTAACCGCCAATCCGGCCAGCTACCCAAGTTGCGGCCTTATCCTCACCCTGACCCCCCGTGACAAGGGGATTAATCTGACCCGTTTTGGCACACTTCATATCCGTTTGAGCGTAACCGGGGCTGGCGAGCAGGATTGGCGCTTGTATCTGCGCAACTACAATCCGGTCTATGACCGGGTTGATGAGCCTGAGCAATCCAAGTTCAACGAGATCATTTTTCGGCCGGCGGATTACGGCCGGGATCACGAGGTGCCACTGGATGTGTTTACCCCGGCGACCTGGTGGATCACCCGTTACAATGTGCCGTTGCAGCAGCAGGGGGCCAATCTGGATCGGGTTTATGCCATCGAGGTTATGGCTGGTTCAGATATGCCGCCCGGTAAGCATGGCGTGGTGATCGAAGCGCTGCAGTTTCACGGTAGCTGGCTCGATGCCACCCTCTTCTATCGGCTGATCCTGTTTGTCTGGTTTCTTTACGGTTGTACCGTTTTTCTGATCAACCACCTTTTGATGAAGCAGCGCTTGCAGCATGCCCATCAAGCCAAACTGGAGGCCGAGGCGCTCAACCGGACCTTGAGTGAAGAGAATCGCCGCTCCCGCGAGGAGGCCTGTTATGATGCCCTGACCGGCGCCCTCAACCGGCTCGGCGGTGAGCGACTGCTGCTCGAGATAGGTGAGCAGCCCTGCACTCTTGTCTATATCGATGTGGATCACTTCAAACAGATCAACGATAGCCATGGCCATCCGGTGGGAGACGAGGTGCTCAAACTGCTGGTCAGCGAGATCCTGCGCCACTGCGATCCCCTCTGCCATCTGGTGCGCTGGGGGGGAGAGGAGTTTGTGTTGGTCTGCCTTGATTACGATGAGTTGCGGGCGTGTATCCTGGCCGAGCGGCTGCGTACCCTGCTGGAGGCATCTGCCCATTGGCCGCTGGCCTTGCGGGTGACCGCTTCGTTCGGGGTGGCCGAGCGGGGGGGAGAGCCATGGGAATGCGTACTCAAACGTGCCGACGAGGCGCTCTATCAGGCCAAGACGCAGGGACGCAACCGGGTAGTGGCGCATTGAGGGCGGTAGCATGACATGTTAAAGACGAGAGCAAGATGACCAGACAATCTATTGGTGCCCTGACCCTGCTGGTGGCCGACTATGACGAGGCTATCGCCTTTTTCACCGAGGGGCTGGGGTTTGCGCTGCTGGAAGATACCCGGCTCGACGAACTGGGCAAACCGGGCAAACGCTGGGTGCGGGTTGCTCCCGCTGGCAGCTCGGGTTCCTCGTTGCTGCTGGCGCGGGCTGCGACCCCGGAGCAGCTGGCCGCCATTGGCAAACAGGGTGGCGGACGGGTATTTCTGTTCCTCGAGACCGATGACTTCTGGCGGGATTACCGGCGGATGCAGCAGTATGGTGTCCATTTTTGTGAACAGCCTCGACAGGAGTCCTACGGCACCGTGGTAGTGTTCGAGGATATCAGTGGCAACCGCTGGGACCTGCTGCAACGCGCTGCTGCCAACTGAATCTGAAAACGTTTATCATCCCGCCTGTCATAAAGTCATAAAAGTGTCACAGAAAATTCTAATAATTGGCGCACCCATCTTCACAGAGGAGAGAGAAGGGA
>NZ_JAAKNE010000065.1:0-23493 GCF_049170755.1 Aeromonas sp. 604176 | reverse complement strand
AAGCTCGATCAGGTGCAGAACTTCTACCCGTCGCCGCTCGCCAACGCCACCACCATGTATTACACGGAGAAAAACCCGTTAAACAAGGTGAGCCGCACCGGTGGCGATGTGTTTGTCGCCAAGGGCGAGCGCCGTCGCCGCCTGCACAAGGCGCTGCTGCGCTACCACGACCCCGCAGGCTGGCCGATGATCCGCGAAGCCCTGCTCGCCATGGGCAAGGGCCACCTGATTGGCAACGGCCCCGGCTGTCTGGTGCCGGCGGAAGGTCGCAACGAGCGCGCCGCCAGTGGCAAGGGGCTAAAACCGGCCCTGACCCGTCATAGCAACATCAGTCACCAGCGCGGCAACGGTGCTGGCAACAAGCCGACGGGCGGCAAGCCGGTGGGTTCCCAACTGCGGAAAGGGGCGGCTAACGGCAAACCGGCCGCACAGGGCGAAGGCAAGAATGCGGGCCAGAATGCTGGTAAGGGCAAACCGACCGGCAAACCCGCCCATAAGGGCAAAGCGCCGACCCGCGCAGGCTCCGCCAAGCCGAGTGCCAAACCCGTCACTCAAGGCAGCAAGCCTGCGGCCAAAGGGAATGGTGCCAAGCGACCGGCGCGGTAAGTTTTCCTGGTTGGAAAGCGATAGAAATAAAAAGGCGACCAGATGGTCGCCTTTTTTATTGAATTATCGACATACAAACTGATGTGGAGATTGTAAAGGATTGTGTGGTAGATACATAAAAATGATAATCTAGTCACATTGTTTTCGTTTGTTGGTTGCTCTGTAAATAATTGATTGGTAAGTTGGGGGCGGTTTATGGGCAGATTTTTGATCGCGCTTCGCGATTAGTGAAAATAATGTCCGAAAGGATTGCCATTTTGATATCAAATTGTCAGAGCTCCCCGTAGTTCTTGTCAAGTTTGCGTAGGAGTGCCCATAAACCACCTTCACGAGTGGAATTATATGTCAAGACTGCAAGAATTAAAGAAAGCAACAACTAAGCCCGAACTAGCTAAATTGTTAGGTGTTAAGCCTACAGTGCTTACATATTGTCTTTATGTTTTAAAGACAGAAAATCAATATACGCAGTTTAAAATACCTAAAAAAAATGGTGGAGAAAGAATAATAAATGCTCCTACCGGAATTTTAAAATCCATCCAGTCACTACTATCCAAATTGCTACTTGATTGCTTAGATGAAATAAATCATAAAAAATTCCCAAAGTCTGAATTGGTTAAGGAAGTAGCAAGAAACTCTAAAATTCTAAAAATAAAATGTTCAAATGCATTAATTAAACAACCATCACTTTCTCATGGTTTCGAGAGAAAACGTTCAATCATCACAAATGCGATGATGCATATAGGAAGAAAAAACGTATTAAATATAGATTTGGAAAATTTTTTTGGGAGTTTTAATTTTGGACGGGTTAGAGGTTTTTTTATAAAAAACAAGAATTTTGAGTTAAATCCTGAAATAGCAACAGTCATAGCAAAAATTGCTTGTCATAATAATGAACTTCCACAGGGCAGTCCCTGTTCGCCAGTAATTACTAATCTTATAGTCCACTCATTAGATATAAACTTAGCAAAGTTGGCATCCAAAAATTCCTGTGTGTACACTCGGTATGCAGATGATATTACTTTTTCTAGTCGAGAAGAGAAACTACCAAAAGATATAGCTTATGAGGATAGTGGAGAACTTATGTTAAGTAAAAAACTTCACTATGAAATAACTAGGTCTGGATTTTTTATAAATGAGAAAAAAACTAGAATCCAGTACAAAGACTCAAGGCAAGAAGTCACTGGGCTGATTGTAAATAAAAAACCAAATACTAAACAAGAGTATTGGCGTACAGTTAGGGCTCAATGTAATAATTTATTTAAGACCGGGATGTTTACAGAGATCGAAAATGGTAAAGCTGTCCCAGGTAACCTTAATAGACTTGAAGGAAAGCTAAATTTCATAGATCAAATCGATCATTATAATAGACTGCGTCAAGCGCCGCCTCTAAACCCAAAGTATCAACCTAAAAAAGAAGCTATAAAAAATGGCCAAGCCAAGCTAAGGCGTTATCTGCATAGTGGAAGGGAAGATACATTTAGTAAATTTCTATTTTACCGTTTGTTTTATGCTAATGCGTTACCCACAATATTGACTGAGGGGAAAACGGATAATGTATATTTAAAAGCAGCTATATGCATGCTGGCTAAAAATTATCCTCTGTTATCTTCAGAAAAAACAGATAAGTCTCCATATAAATTGCTTCTACGTTTTGTTGAGTATACAGAACGGACTAAGTACTTGTTAGAACTATACGGCGGTACAGATTATCTGAAAGATTTTATTATAAATTATAAGCATAATTTTAAAGTCTATAAAGCACCTAGGCCAGAAAAGCCTGTGATAATCTTTGTGGATAACGATACAGGCCCGAAGGACTTAATAAATTATGTAAACAAAATTGATGGGAAAGAGTTATTCCCATCCACAGTGACAAATATTAGATCGTCAGAGTTTGTTCACGTTTTTTATAATTTATATCTTGTTCTTACGCCAAAGAGCAATGACAATGATACAGACATAGAGTACTTTTTTACTGAAAAAGATAGGCTTAGACAATACAAAGGGAAATGCTTTAATATTTTTTCTAAGCGAGACCCTGATAATGATTTAAGCAAAGAGGCATTCGCAACGCATGTAATACATGCAAATAAAAAAGACATTGATTTTAGTGGGTTTACAGAAATGTTAGATAGAATAGTAAAAGTATTGAAGCACTACGATTCAATTAAATAAATGGTCTGTACCGAATATCCTATAAAATCTGGGACACCCACCTTTCTTGACAAGGCATAGTGCAGCCAAATTCCACGCTACCGCTCGTGGATTACAGCTTCCAATATGCTCCCTTGACCCGCGCTGGCAGTAACCCATCGCAGTTCAACAGGTTCTGATTGGCCATGGTAAGCCAAACGAAACTGCCGAAGCGAGCCTTAAAGTGACTTAACTATCAGAAATTAATCGTTTTTTGAGCTTGATCAGCAAATGGAACTGGAAGGCGGCTTTATTGCCATATCCCGCTTTGGTAAGCAGGGAAGAGGAGTGAATTGGGGCGACCTGCTGGTCGCCCCTGGTGATTGCCATATCCGGCGCGCTAGGGGTTAGCCGTTATAGCCGTAGCAGCGCTTGAGCTCCTCGAAGTCATAGTAGTGGCTGCCGCTTTGGTAGGGCTGGCAGCCCGCTTTAAAGGCGATCTCCTTTTCGTTGTAGAGCATCTTGACCAGTACCTGCCGCTGCCCGTTCTGGTAGATATCCCACTGAATATTGGCGGTATAGGGGGAGACCCAGCCGCCGCGCCACTCGTTGTTCTGCTGGCTGAACAGCTGATCCGGGCTGGCCCCCTGACGGCTCCCTTCCAGCTTCATCAGGGCGGCGAGGGGGATAATGGCTTCGGCATGGGCAAAGCGCAGGGTGGCCTGTCGGCTCTGCTCGCCCTCCATCACCTGACGCTGCACCTCCCCAAACAGGCTGTCGAGCAGCGGCTGGGCAATGGCGTAGGGGGCGCTCTGGTTGGCAAAGCTCGGCCCCTTCTCGTAGAAATCTTCCGCATCGGAGAGGTAGGAGAACCAGGCCGACTCTTCCGGGGTCAGGAACTGCTCCAGCGCCCAGGGTTCGCTGCCCTGTGCCTGCGCTTCGCGGATCATGCCGGGGCCGATGATAAAGAGGTTGTAGAGCATCAGGGCCGCATCCACTTCGTCGCGCACATAGGTCATGCCGCCATCCTCCGGGTTGACGGCGACAAACTCGACACCGCCCGCCAGATAGTCGACAAACCCCTTGCTGTAGATACGCTCCAGCATGCTGCGGGCCATCTCTTTGGTCTTGCTCAGGTTTTTAAGCTGATCCAGCGCCCTGGCCAGCTCGGGGGCCGGGGCGATTCCGGCATCCTCGTCACCGATAAAGCGCTGGTAGCTCTCATAGGCGGGCAGGTAGCGGGCGTAATCCCCCTCGGGCGTGGTCTTGTGGAAGTAGAGCTCGAACTTGTTGACCAGCTTTTTGTCGATTTTCGAAGGGTCATCCTGCGTGAGGTAGCACTGCGCCGAGTCGCTGACATAGCTCACGTTGCGCTTGAGGCTCTCCATAAAGTAGAAGGCGCTTTCGTTGGCCCTGTCCTTGCCCGAGGTGACCACCTTGATGCAGTGGGGCTCGCTGCTGTTGAGCAGGGTCGGCAGCCGCGCCGCCAGCCGGGTGGCGAGATTGGCGTGTTCCTCCTTGCCCAGCGCCGAGAGCAGGCCGTAGCCCAGTTTCTGGTTGGCGGCCGTCACCAGATCGACCTTGCCTCCCAGCCCCTGCCCGAGGGTGGTGAGCGCCCCCTGACGCTGCGCCTCTTCCCATACCAGCTTGGTCAGCACGTCATATTTCGGGCTGGAGAGGGAGCGCGAGCCGTGGCGAGCCACCATCTCGGTAAAGACCGGGCTGAACCCCTGGGGCGCTGGCTCGTAGCTCTCCGCCTGCTGTTGCGGGCTGTAGACCGCTTTGGTGCTGTATTGATAGGCGGTTTTGTCCTGGCTGTCGGCAGACGATTCGTTCTCTGACTGGCAGCCGCCAAGCAAGACCAGCGAGACGGCCACAGCCACATAAGAAGAGCGCGGGAAAGTCATGATGTTCCTTATCTATCCATATGAAAAATAAGTGAAAAACTCTATGACTTGAAAATGACCGCGGGATGTCAGCCAGATGACAGGCTGATGACTTCTGATAAAGCAGTAAGCAAAGGGAGAGAATCTCTTTTTCGGAACCCCCACCTTGTTGATGCAAAAAGCCCCGAGAGCTGGCGCTTTCGGGGAAGAGGAAAAACATTTTTTTCGGGACACCCACCTTTTTGACAGTGGCGTAGGGCTGTTCTTGACTTAAGAGGTCACCGTTGAGGGATGTGCCATGACCATTGCCCGTTCACGTCAAATCAGCTTGCAGGATACGCCTTACTACCATGTGGTCAGCCGCTGTGTGCGGCGAGCCTTTCTGTGTGGTGACGATGCCCATTCTGGCCAGAGTTATGAGCATCGGCGTCAGTGGGTGGTCGACAAGTTGGGGCAACTATCGCGGCTGTTTGCAATTGGCATTTGTGCTTATGCGGTGATGAGCAATCATTATCATCTGGTGCTCAAGGTGGAGCCCGATACCGCAGCCAACTGGAGTGAGCGGGAGGTGGCTGAGCGCTGGGCGGCGCTATTCCAGTGGCCGCATTTGGTCAGGCGCTGGTATCAGGGGGAGATGTTGATCGAGCCTGAGCTGGCTGTCGTGCAGCAATTGCTGGCCCAATGGCGGGAGCGGCTTCACTCCATAAGTTGGTTTATTCGGCTACTCAATGAAAATCTGGCCCGTCAGGCCAATCAGGAAGATGGTTGCAAGGGCCATTTCTGGGAGGGGCGCTTCAAGAGTCAGGCTTTGCTCACCGAATCCGCCTTGTTGGCCTGTATGGCGTATGTTGACCTCAATCCGATACGAGCTGCGTTGACCGATCGGCCAGAGCAGAGTGAATACACCAGTATCAAACAGCGCCTTGACGCGCCTGCTACTACTGAGGTTTTGCCACCACTTTTGCTGCCGTTTGCCCGCCAGGGTAAGCCTGAAGAGCTGCCTTATGCCTTCAGCGACTACCTGATGCTGGTTGATTGGACTGGTCGTGCTATTCGGCCCGACAAGCGGGGTCATATTCCGGCCCAATTTGGACCCATTCTGGAACGATTGGGACTCGATGCTGTTCGCTGGTTGAAGCAGGTGACGCTGTTCAGGCGACAAGGGATCAGAGTGGTGGGAGACAGATATCAATGTCAGCAGTTTGCCCGCCACTGTGGCCAGCGACGATGCCATCAACCAAGGCTGTGATAGCTTTGCATCCACCCTGCTGATAGCTCCGGGTATTGCACATAGTCCAATAAATGGCTGTGCAGGGGCTGTTGCTTTCTAAACCTGGCAATCTCTCCCACCAGCCTACTTTTGCAGGCATCAGCTCGGATACACACCCCTTATTGGGCCTGCAAGTAGCCTGATAGTGGCTTGCTCAAAAAGGTGGGTGTCCCAATTTGATTCGATTTGATTCCCCGGTGGCGACGCTCCCCTGTTACACCTCGCTGCAAGCCTTTATGTCGGTCAATGACGTGGCGGCCTGCATTCCATCAGCTATCGCCGCCCTCGGCGATTTTCGCACCGTGGAGCTGGCCGGGGCGCCGCAGCCGTTCGAGGTGGTGGTCGGTAGACACCGCAAAAGCCAGGGCAATCTCGCCATCGAGTGGCTGGCCGAGGTGATCAAGTCGGTCTGCGATCTTGCCATGCCCAAATAACGTCGCCGTTTGCACAGGGCTGCGTACGCCAGCCAGTTTGCTAACGGCAGGCTGGATCTGCGGGAGAAATCCTGCGATGGTGCGGGCAGTTATCCGCTTGTCCCGTTATCGAGTGAAAAGGAGTTGAGATGCGCATTGCCATGATTGGTCTGGGGGATATCGCCCAGAAAGCCTATCTGCCGCTGCTGGCGAGCGACGAGCGGGTTACCCCGCTGCTCTGTACCCGCAATCCATCTGTGCTGGAGAAGCTGGCCCGCCAGTATCGGGTCGCCGAGTGCTTTACCGATGTGGCGGCCATGCTGGCCAGCCGCCCCGACGCCGTGATGATCCACGCCGCCACCGCCGTTCACCGCGAGCTGGCCGAGCAGTGCCTGCGGGCTGGGATCCCCACCTTTGTCGACAAGCCCCTGTGCGACAATCTGGCCGAGGCCGAGGCACTGGCCAACCTCGCCATCGCGCAAGATTGCGCCCTCTTTACCGGTTTTAACCGCCGTTATCTGCCTGCCATGGCCGAGGCCCGCGCCCGGCCGCTCACCGAGCTTAACTGGCAAAAGCACCGCTTCGCCCTGCCCGGCAAGGCGCGGGATTTTATGTTCGATGACTTTATCCATGTGCTCGACAGCCTCTGCTTCTATGGCGGCGTGCCGGGCGGCGACTTTCATGCGGTATTGCGACCGGATACGAAGGACAAGAGCCTGCTGGCCGGGGTTAGCGTCAGCTGGCAGAGCGGCGATCGCGCCATCAGCGGCAGCATGAACCGCAGCGCCGGGATCACCGAGGAGCGCATCGATGCCTACGGCGACAACCTCTCCCTGCACCTTGAGAACTGCACCCGCGGCAGCATCGCCCGCGACAAGCAGGCGCAGATGCTTAGCCCCAGCGACTGGCAGCCGGTGCTGGCCCAGCGCGGTTTTGCCGCCATGCTGGAGCACTGGTATCAACAGATTGAAATCGGCAAGGCGGATAGCGAGCTGATCGCCTCCTACCTGCACGGCCACCGGCTGGCGGAGCAGTTGGTTGCGCTTGCTGACAATCGGGGATAAGGCTGGCTGAAAGCCTGAGGGATGTGAATACGAGGTGCGCGAAGATAGCGCACCAAACACAACGGGGGCCGCAGTTGCGGCCCCCCGTTGTTATGGGATGAGATGCATGGGATCAGATGCACTTCACCGGCTTGGGCAGGCCACCAATCTTGGTCGCCTGCTTGGCTGGCCCTTCCGGAAACAGCTTGTAGAGGTAGCGGCTGTTGCCCTTCTCGGGGCCGTACTGCTTCTCCATCGCCTTGACCAGTGCGCGGATGGCGGGGGAGGTGTTGAACTCCAGATAGAAGGCGCGCACAAAGCGCACCACTTCCCAGTGCGGCTCCTCAAGCGTGATCCCCTCCTGCGCGGCCAGCACCAGCGCCAGCTCCTCGCTCCAGTCGTTGCTGTTGAGCAGGTAGCCCTTGGCATCGGTCTCGATGAGTTGGCCGTTGAATTCCAGCTGATGTTTTTCGGACGCAGACATGAGGGCTCCTCGCTAATGGGGCTATCAGGATTGGGCGGGCATGGTAGCGCCTTGATCCCCGGTGAGCAACCGGCTCTCGTTGGCCAGATGCAGCAGCTGATCCGCCAGCTCGCTGATCAGGTTGAGCTGCTGGGTCAGCATCAGCTGCTCCTCGCTGCTATCCGGACTTATCACTGGGCACTGACCACCGATGGAGCTGGAGGGGTTGCCCGCCAGATGACCGGCGGCCTGCTCCAGGGTGTGGCAGATGTGGTGGCGCACCTCATCCAGCCCGCTGATGGCCTCCAGCTTGTCGCGATGGGCCCCCAGCGCCGAGATGTAGGAGAGCAGGGCGTGGTTGCGCCAGGTGAGGGTAAAGCAGAGATCGAGGAAGCGGCGGCGCTTTTGCGGCTCCACCAGCATGCTCTGCCAGGCGGTGGCCAGCTCGCTGTCCGCCAGATGGGCGCTCTTGCGCGCCACACGATAGTCGATGGATTCGTCCCGCTGCTGCTTGAGGCTTGCCAGCACCGCCGAGAGGTAGCGGGCGTTGGCCGAGAGCGAGTTGGCGATAAGGGTCGGCAGCCGTTTGTACTGCCAGTCAGGCCAGAGCCAGGCCACCAGCCCGTAGGAGATCAGGCAGCCGAGCAGGGTATCGAGCAGCCGCGGCCCGAGGATCGCAAAGCCGATGCCATCGAGCAGGTTGAACGCCATCAGCACGTAGAGGGTGATAAAGCAGACCGCGGCGCTGTAGTTGTTGCGCACCTGGGTGAAAAACAGGAAGGCGGCCAGCCCCATCACCACCAGCTGAACGTGCAGCTCGGGGAAGAGCCAGAGCACCGGAATGCCCACCAGTATGCCGGCGAAGGTGCCGAGCATCCGCTGCACCAGTCGGCGGCGGGTGGCGCTGTAGCTGGGCTGGCAGACAAACAGCACGGTCAGCAAAATCCAGTAGCCCTTTTCCAGATCAAAGGCTTGCAGTATGCCGTAGCCGATCACCAGCCCGAGTGACAAACGCAGCGCATGGCGAAACACCATGGAGTGCAAGGTGAGGTGCTGCTTGAGCTGGGTCAGCAGCGGCAGGCGGGGCGGGCGCGCCAGCGCGGGCAGCTCCTGCTCCGGCTGTTCGGGGTTTTGCAGCACTTCGGCGCTGCCGAGCAGCTGGTTGATGCTGGCCAGATTGCGGCGCAGGAACTTCATCGGCGTCAGCAGGGTTTTCGGGTAGTGCTGCTTGAGATTGGTGAACTCCAGCTGATCGCCTAGGGCCTCCAGCGTCCAGTGGATGCGCTTGTTATGGGCGTAGGGCTTGTGCACCAGAATGGCGTAACCCAGCCGCTGGCATGCCTCGGAGAGTTGCAGGAACACCTCCTGAAATCCTTCCAGTACGATGCCTTGCTTGAGCTCCGCTTCCAACCGGCTGTAGGGATAGTGGCTGGAGGTGGCGCGCTCGTGAATCTCCAGCGCCAGAAGATAGAGGCGCAGCAGGCTGGCCAGCTCGGGGCTCGCCGGATGGCGGCGGCTCAGGCGGGCGTTGAGGGCCGACTTGGTGAGGGTCAGCGCGCTCACCAGATTGATGTTGAGCTGGGCCAGATTGTGGCGAATGGCCTGGGCGCCGTGCTCGTCCGCCGGGAAGAAGCGGGACTTTTCCAGCAGGTAGCGGCCAAGGGCGAAGTAGCTCTGGGCCAGTTGCTCGTGCAGGGTCTTGTAGGGCAGCAGCCAGAGCCAGATAAACGAGACCAGCCCGTACCAGAGGGCGCCGGCGCCGAGTGCCAGCGGCTGGTAGAAGAGATCCGGCGCCTTGGCGGCCCCCAGCATGGTGTAGATGGCGATCAGCAGCGAGCCAAAGCTGATGGTGGCGTAGCGGGCACCGAGGGCCCCCACCATCACAAAGATAAAGGTGGAGCTGGCGAGCCCAATGGCAAACAGCCAGGGGGTGGGGTAGAGATACTGCACGCACAGGGACGCAAACATGAAGCAGATGAGCGTCATGGCGAGGTTTTTAAGGCGTCCCCACAGGCTGTCGTCGGTTTCGGCAATGGCACCCGCCACTACTCCGAGGGATAGCAGCACGGTGAGCTGGATATTGCCGGTGGCCAGGGTGAAGGCGAGCAGACCGAGAATGGCCAGCAGCACCTTGAGAGCGAAGTAGATGTGACTATCGGTCAGCAGTCGGCGCAGCAGGCCAGAGAGATCCATCGGCATGAGACAGGTGAAACCCTTGATCGAAACGAGAGCGAGATAGTAACCCGCCAAGCGCGAAGTGGCCCTGATCCAAATCAGGGCCACTTCGCTTCATATCCTTGATTTACAACTTATCCTGACAAAAATCGGCGCCAATAAAAACCCCGCCGAAGCGGGGTTTCTGATTAGTTGCGGTTGCCGCCAAGCAGGCTCAGCAGGCTCAGGAAGATGTTGTAGATGGAGACATACAGGGTGACGGTGGCAGAGATGTAGTTGGTCTCGCCACCGCGCACGATCTGCTGGGTAGTCAGCAGGATGGCACCGGAGGAGAAGAGCATGAACATGGCGGACAGAGCCAGGCTCAGGGCGCTCATCTGCAGGAAGATGTTGGCAATCATGGCCACCAGCAGTACCCAGAAACCGACGAACAGCATGCCGCCGATGAAAGAGAGGTCACGCTTGGTGGTCAGGGCATAGGCCGACAGACCGAAGAAGGTGAGCGCGGTGCCGCCAAGGGCGGTCATCACGATCTCGCCACCACCATTGTTCATATACATGTTGATGATGGGGCCCAGGCTATAGCCCAGCAGACCGGTCAGGGCGAAGGTGAAGACCAGCCCCATGCCGTTGTTGCGATTCTTCTCGGTCAGGAACATCAGACCGTATACGCCGATGAGGAAGATGGCCCAGTGCAGCGGCGGCATGTTCATTACGGTCGCGATGCCCGCCACCACGGCAGAGAAGCCCAGAGTGAGGGAGAGCAGCATATAGGTGTTACGCAGCACCTTGTTGGTATCGCGTACGGCACTTTGGGTGCCAGTGTAGATAGAACGGGTATCCATCTTGGGTGTCCTCTTTATGTCCGGGTGAGACGGCGAGCAGCCGCCTCGTGATCGCTGTTTGTTACTGCATGTTTACGCATTGTATGTAGAACAAATAGGGATGACGAGGAACAATTTCAAGCCACCTGCCATTTTGCTCCCGCACACTATCCCACAGGAAATATGTATTGCATATGAACAAGGGCTTAGCGTAGTATGCACGCCGTTCGGAGGGGTGGCAGAGCGGCTGAATGCACCGGTCTTGAAAACCGGCGATGGGCGACCATCCGTGGGTTCAAATCCCACCTCCTCCGCCATATTCAAAGAGAAAGCCCAAGCGATTCAATCGCTTGGGCTTTTTTGTATCTGCGGTTTTTACCGGTCCACCTGATGGCCTGCGGCTATTGCCACTCCCGATAGCTGGCGAGGCGGTAGCCGCGCTCGGCGATAAGGGCGGGCAGGGACGGGTCGGTCAGGATCGCCAGTTCGTTGAGGCGGGGCTGGCAGTAGGAGCTGCCCTGCATTTCAAGATCGACAAAGGAAGGGTGGCACATGATCTCGAGCGAATGGGCCCCCAGTTCACTGGCCTCATCGAGCAGTTGCAGCAGGCTGGCTTGGGTCAGCTGCGCGCCGTAGAAGCGGTCGTCGAACCGATCGCAGCTCTGCGGGTGGGTGACGGTCAGGCCGTGGCGGGCTATTTCGCCCCGGTCGATGCGAAGGGGCAGGCCATGCGCCTTGGCGAAAGCCTCCACCAGCGGGTAGAGTGTCGGCAACATATGAACATGGTGGTGGCTGTCGATATGGGTCGGCTGCTTGCCGAAAATCGCGACAAAGCGCTGATACTGACTCGCCAGCTCACCGGATATCTCGGCCAGATCCAGCTCTCCCGCCTCGCTCTTGTGCCAGATCCCCTTGTTGAGCTCGCCCTGCTCGTTCACCAGCGAGGTGAGCGGCGTGAGCGGCTTCCCCCAGCTGAGCATAAAGTGCAGCCCGACTGGCAATTCGGGGAAGCGTTCGGCCAGCCAGGCGGCGTGTGCGATAGCGGGGGAGGTGACGATGGCGCTGGTGGAGCTGACGACCCCGTGCTCGAACGCCTCTACGATGCCGTAGTTCTGGGCGCGGCAGAGGCCGAAGTCGTCGGCGTTGATGATCAATCTTTTGCTCATGAGGATTCCCCTGCGGTTAAGCACCCCGCCAGTTCGGGCGGGGCGTGTTGGCCTCAGGCGAGGGCGTCGATAGCGGCGGCGAAGTTGGGCAGGTGTTCGCGGTGGGCCAGCAGCAGCTCGCGGGCGACGATGCGGGCATCGTTGTCGGAGTGGATCAGCGGGTTGAGGTTCATCGCCAGCAGCAGGTCATCGAAGTCGCCGCTGATGGCAGCCTTGGCGGCGGCTATCTCGAAGCTCTTGATGAGGTGCACCAGCCCGTTCACCTTGTCGTCAAAGCGGGTGAGGCGCGGGTGGGGGATGGCGCCATCACGCCCGATCAGGCAGCTCATCTCCACCGTCCAGTCGGCCGGGATATTGGTGACATGGCCCTGATGGGGCACGATGACGTAGTGCTCGCTCTGCTTGTCGTTGTAGATGGCGCTGATCACCTCGCAGGCCGCATCGGAGTAGTAGGCGCCGCCACGCAGCTCCAGCTCCTTGGGCTTTTCGCACAGCTCGGGGTTCTGGTAGAGCTCGAACAGCTTCTTCTCGACCTGCTGCACCACTTGAGCCCGGGCACCGCCCTTGTAGAACTCGCCCATCTCGATCCCCAGCATCTCTTTCTCCTTGAAGTAGTAACGCAGGTAGGAGCAGGGGAGCAGGCGCAAGCCGCGGATAAAACCGGGGTCGAACGGCAAGTCGAAGATGTTTTTGACCGAGCTGGCGCGGGTCAGGCTGCCATCGGCGACCCCTTCCAGCAGCTCGTCAAAGCGGGATTCGCCGTTGACCAGCACATCGCCGATAAAGACCAGATGATTGAGGCCGAACAAATCCATGGAGAGGTGATCATGCTCGGTGAGCTGGAGGGCATCGCGCACAAACATCTGCATGCCGACCGGAATGTTGCACACCCCGATAAAGCGGCGGAAGTTGGTATGACGGCGCACCGCTTCGGTCACCATGCCGGCCGGATTGGTGAAGTTAATCAGCCAGGCATCCGGGCAAAGCGCTTCCACGTCGCGGATGATGTCGAAGATGACCGGTATGGTGCGCAGTCCCTTGAACAGGCCGCCTGCGCCGTTGGTCTCTTGCCCCAGCATGCCGTGGCTCAAGGGGATGCGCTCATCCTTCTCCCGCGCCTGCAACTGGCCGACTCGAAGCTGGGTGGTGACGAAGTGGGCGCCCACCAGTGCCTCGCGGCGATCCAGGGTTTTGTGCAGGGTCATGGGGATGCCTGCCTGGCGGATCATCCGTTGGCACAGGTCGAAGATGATGTTCAGTTTCTCTTCGCCAGCGTGAATATCCACCAGCCACAGCTCGCTGATGGGCAGCTCGGCATAGCGCTTGATGAAACCATCGACCAGCTCGGGGGTGTAGCTGCTGCCGCCGCCAATGGTGACTACCTTGATCTTCTCGCTCATAAATCCCTCTTCATCGATCTTTCTAGGTTTGATGGTGGCCGCTCTGTCTTCATGGTGAGAGGGGCCGCAGCCGCCTGTGGCAGGGGCTGGTCACAATGGATTGGTTCTCTTGAACCGGGTTGTTTAGGTCAGCAAGTCGCTGGTCTCAGGCTGAACTTTCGAATTTCGGATAGAGATATTTGCGGTAACTGCCCGGGGTAAACGAGGTGAGCTTCTTGAAGTTTTTGATAAAGAGGCTGACGTCGTTGTAGCCGGTCTCGAAGGCGATATCGGCCACCGAGTTGTTGGTCACCTCCAACTGCATCTTGGCGTAGTTGATCCGGATCTCATTGATGATCTGCATCGGCGTCTTGTTGTAGTAACGCCGGGTGGCCCTGGTCAGATACTCCTGGCTCTTGCCACAGAGGGAGACCATGTTGGCCAGCGCATCCTCGGCAAAGAGGGGGCGATCGTGCATCCGCTCCACGGTTTCGTGGAGCCAGAGCGGAAGATCATCGCTGGCGGAGGTGTCCTTGTAGTGACGCAGCCGGTTCATCACCGCGTAGGTCACCACTTCGAGAAATTCGGTCAGCGCCTCTTCCCTAAACCCCGGCGAGACCAGCACCGACTCGATGTAGCTGAGGAACTCGCTCTTGAGCGGATAGGCCTGTGAGGCGACGAAGTGTTCCGGCAACAGGTATTTGAAGTGCTCGTCAAAATAGGTACGGGTGATCCCGACGTTAAAGATGCGGGTGGTGCCGAACTCGTAGAAGCTCTGATGGCGGGAGCCGAGCGGGATAAACACCACGTCCCCCCGCTCCAGCAGCACCCGCTTGCCGTTGACCTCCTGATAGTAACGACCGGTCAGTACCAGGGTGAACTCGTAGTAGTCATGCTGGTGCAAACCGGTTCCGCTCACCTGTTTGTTGTAGATGAACATGTGGAACGGTTTGTTGTTAAACAGTTCGGTTTCCCGGATTGTTTTAACGCTCATGAGTCGCTTCCTGATCTGCGGGCCGATGACGGGGCCTCTCACCCCGTCCGGAGGTTATTGGTTATGCAGCTTTTCGTGCAGCTCGATCAGCTCGCTGATCAGCTCACGGGCCAGCATGGAGGTCATCAGGTGATCCTGGGCATGGACCAGCACCAGGGTGACCGGGATCTTGCCTTCCCCCTGATCGTCCTCGATCAGCTGGGTCTGCACCAGATGGGCGGCATTGAGCGCCTCGCGGGATTGGGCCATCAGCTGGTGAGCGGCGGCCAGGTCCCCCTCCTTGGCCTTTTTCAGCGCGGTGTAGGCGAGACTGCGGGCCTGCCCGGAGTTGATGATAAGCCCCATTACCACCTCTTCCAGATCGTTGCTGGTGGTGGCCTCTTCAGTGATGTTGTCCAGATCGAACATGTGTCGTTCCTTACGTAAATGCGTTAATTGAAACCGTTAATTAAAACCATGGTTGCGCGCTACCTCGGCAAACCAGTAGCCGCTTTTCTTGATGGTGCGCTGCTGGCTCTTGAGATCGAGGCGGACGAAGCCGTAACGGTTCTTGTAGGCGTTGAGCCACGACCAGTTGTCGATAAAGGTCCACAGGTGATAGCCGCGACAGGCGCTGCCCTCTTCCAGTGCGCGATGCAGCCACTGGAGGTGCTCGCGAATGAACTGGATGCGGTAGTCATCCTCCACCCATCCCTCGGGACCGATAAAGCGCTCTTCCCCTTCGACCCCCATGCCGTTTTCCGAGATGTAGCAGGGCAGGTTGCCGTAGTTGACTCGCAGGTCAGTGAGGATGTCGTAGATCCCTTTTTCGTAAATCTCCCAGCCGCGGTGGGGGTTCATCTTGCGGCCCGGCATCTCGTAGTAGTCGAACAGATCTTCCGGCGTACGCGGTACACCCGGCAAAGCCACCTCTTTGGCCTTGACCCGGCGCGGCTGGTAGTAGTTGATGCCGAGGATATCCACCTTGCCGGCGGCGAGCAGCGCCTTGTCACCCTCTTCGATCTGCGGCAGCAAGTCGTACTGCTCTAGCAGCGCGATCAGCTCGGGGTCGTAGCTCCCCTTCAGGGCAGGATCGAGGAAGCTTTTGTTGAGCAGCAGATCCGCGATGCGGGAGGCGGCGAGATCTGCCGGATCCTGCGAGCGGGGATAGGTTGGGCTCAGGTTGAGGATGATGCCGATCTCGCCATCATGCTGGCAGGCGCGATAGGCCTGCACGGCACCGGCATGGGCCAGCGCGGTGTGGTAGGCGACGGTGGCCGCCCGACCAAAATCGACCACGCAGGGGTAGTGGTAGTGGCCAAGGTAGCCGCACTCGACCGGCACAATCGGCTCGTTGAAGGTGAACCAGTGCTTGATGCGACCGCCAAACAGGTCGAAGCAGCGGGTGGCGTAGCGCACATAGGCGGCCACCACTTCCCGGCTCTCCCAGCCGCCACGCTCCTGCATGCACATCGGCATGTCGAAGTGGTAGAGGTTGATAAGCGGGGTGATCCCCTCGGCCAGCAGCCGGTCAAAGACGGCGTTGTAGAAGCTGACCGCCTCCTGGTTGATTTCGCCCACCCCGTCCGGGATCAGCCGTGACCAGGAGATGGAGGTGCGAAAACTGTTGTGCCCCAGCTGCTTGAGCAGCTTGATGTCGCTCTCGAAGTTGTCATAGAAGGTGGAAGTGTCGGTCGGGCCGACCCCGTTGTGGAAACGCTGCGGTTCGATGGAGAACCAGTAGTCAAAGATATTGGTGGATTTGCCGCCGCGGTTGGCGGCGCCTTCCATCTGCGGGGCCGAGCTGGCGCTGCCCCACCAGAAGTTATCCGGAAAACGATACTGCATGGGTTACTTCTCCAGGCTGTTAGGGGAGGAGTTTTGCTCCTCCCTTGCTGTCATTGGAATGGCTGTTATCAGAACTTCAGAGCCAGAGCGATATCCTCTTCGCTCTCCTCTTCTTCATCGATGACGTTCTGCGCTTTGTTGGCAATCAGCACGAAGGGGATATACATCATGGTCGCGACACCCAGGTTGAATATCGCCAGACAGAAGGCGGCCACGCTGCCGTTGGTGTTGAAGAAGGCACCCAGGCCGGTCGGCATGGTCCATGGCGCTATGTTGGTGATGGGCGGGATGAGCCCGGCGTAGTAGGCCGCCATGGTGATCCCCATCAGTACCGGGTGCACCAGGATGAAGGGCACCAGCAGGATGGGGTTCATGATGACCGGCAAGCCGAACAGGATGGGTTCGTTGATCTGGAACAGACCGGAGGGCAGACCCAGCTTGGCCACCTGACGGTAGTCATCGCGGCGGGAGACCATAAAGATGGCCAGGATGAGGCCCAGTGTGGCACCGGTACCGCCGAGGAAGACGAAGGAGTCGGTGATCGGCTTGGCCCAGAAGTGGAACTGTTTGCCTGCCGCGATGGCCGCTTCAACCGAGCCGTACTGGTTGTAGAGGGCGACGTTTTCCAGGGCGAAGGGGAACAGAATGCCGGATTCCAGCGCGGTGAGCGCCAGCATGCCGTGTACCCCGAAGAACCAGAGGAAGGAGGAGAACACCACATAGACCCAGCCGACCAGACCGCTCATATTGGACAGCGGCTTGGCGATGCTGTCCATGATCAGCTGGTGGAAGTTGGTGCCCGCATCGCTCAGCAGATAGGAGATGACCCCCATGATGGAGAGGATGATAAAGCCCGGAATGAGCGCGGAGAACGAGCGGGAGACCGAGGCCGGCACGCTGTCAGGCAGGGTGATCACCCAGTTGCGACGGACGATAAAGGCGAACATCTCGGCCACGACGATACCGATCAGCATGCCGGAGATGATGTTGGCTCCGCCCAGCCAGTTGGCGCCCACCGCATAGGCGTCGCCCACGCTGAACGGCGTGACAGTCATAAAGGCCGCTACCGAGAGCAGGCCCGATGCCAGGGGATCGCTCTTGCGCTCTTCGGCCAGCGCCAGACCGATAAAGAAGGGGGCCATCAGGGACATGATCCCCAGAGTGCCGTTATAGACGTTGCCACCGATGCTTTTGAGGCCGTCTAGGGTGGCGATGGTGGCAGGATCGAGCCGCACACCGATGGAGTAGAAGAAGGAGCCTTCGCCAAAGCTCAGGAACACGTTGTTGATCAGTACGAACATGGCCCCGACCAGTGTCAGGGGCATCAGCTTGATAAAGCCGTTCTTGATGGCGTTGACATGAGGCTGTTTGCCCAGCTTGACGGCAATGGGCAGTATGACCTTCTCCAACGATGCGATGATGTTGCTCACAGGGATCTCCTTACCTATGCGAGGCTCTTCTTGATGGAGGCTACTGCCGCCTTCAGTACGCCGAGGCCATCGACCTTGCCGTAGAGCAGGGTGTCGATCACCTCGACCGGCTTGCCCGGCAGTTGCTGCTGGATCTCCGGCAGCATGTAGGCGATTTGCGGGCCCAGCAGCACCAGATCGGCATCCTGTCCCTTCTCGCCAGCCAGGGTCTCCGGATAGGCATCGATCAGCACCGGCACATCATATTTTTCCGCCTGCGCCTTCATCTTTGAAACCAGCAGTGAAGTGGACATCCCGGCAGAGCAAAACAGGTAAATACGCTTCTTTTCCATAACCTTTCCCTCAACGCTTGAAAACCAGATGAACAGATCGGTCGAGATGCGTGTCTGTCGTGCTAGCAAGACAAATCAATCATCTCCTATTGACATGATTGTAATGAATTACTGGATTTACCTGGTATTTCAATACTTATATCAATAGTGTCTAATTGACATTTGGTGTTGCCACTGTTCACACTTTTGATGGCGGATATCAGAATAAGAACACGTAAAACAGTCGGTGCAGGGGATGTGATAGATTTATAAATTGTTTTATTTCAATTAATTATAATTTCTTGTGAGGTGTGTGAGCCTCTTTTTTTTAAAAAAAGAAATAATTGGTGAAATGTCACAATTTTTAAGTAATGCAACGTGGTTGATGTTTCTGTTTTTTGGGTCAGGAGGTTGGCCTTGCTATTGAAGTGTGTGCAAATTGACTAATCTGTTTGGCTTCGCTTTTGTGCCTAACAGAGATTGGCGACCTCGTTGTGATGTATCGACGGCGCAAGATGGTTGACAATGAGAAGAGGGAGGTATCACACCTCCCTCTTTTAGCTTTATGCCTGACAATAGCAATGCCTTAGCAGACCATGGCTGTTGACTGATCACAGTTTGTTGTCACTGGGGGTAAACGACGATGAATCGCAATCATCTCCTGGGTCAGATCCATCAGCAGGACTGCGTTCATCACATGGTCCTGGGCATGAACCATCACGATCTGGACGGGCAGTTTTCCCTCCCCAGCATCGGCTTCAATCAGCTTCGTTTGCACTGCATGAGCGGCGTGGAGCGCCCCCCGCGCCTGCTCGACCAACTGCTCTGCTTGTTCAAATTCCCCGTTACGTGAATGCCTCATGGCCTCCATCAACATGCTGCGGCAGCTACCTGCACTCACAATCAGGGTCATGACCTGTTCTTCGAGCTCCATGATCGCTCCTTAGATCAGCGTCAGAGCATGGTCGAGGATCTTTTCCCCATCCAGCATACCGTAGTGCATCATATTGATAGATTCGACTTTTTTGCCATATTGATCGGCTTGTTCCTTGCAGGCTGCCAACTTGTAGCTGATTTGCGGGCCCAGCAGTGCACAGTCAAACGACTGTATGGCCTCTTTGAACTCCTGCATGCCTTTGGCCTGAATGTCGACCTCAAGTTGACGGCGGGCCGCCACATCCTGCATTTTTTTCACTACCAGACTGGTAGACATGCCCATATCACATACCAATAGGATCTTTTTCATTTTTAACTCCTTCTGCTCACCCATTCAGGGCGGGCGCGATTTGCTGGATTAGAAATTCCGTCAACAAAGGGATAGGGCGGCCACTGGCCTGGGTATAGTCACCACGGCGCAAGGCGGTACCACTCACATCCAGATGAGCCCATGGACGGTTGCCACAGAATTTACTCAGAAAATAGCCCGCAGAGACAGCAATAGCTGCGTTATTCGGGGGAGTATTGGTGAAATCTGCTATATAGCTCTTGATTTGCGGTTCAAAACTGTCGTCAAACGGCAATGCCCATAGGCGATCCCGACTCGACTCAGCCGCCCGGGTCAGGGCTGAGCCCAACGCAGGGTCATTACTCATCAAGCCGCTGATGTCATAACCCAGCGCCTTGACGACGGCGCCTGTCAGCGTG
This sequence comes from Aeromonas sp. 604176, assembly GCF_049170755.1. Classification (NCBI taxonomy): domain Bacteria; kingdom Pseudomonadati; phylum Pseudomonadota; class Gammaproteobacteria; order Aeromonadales; family Aeromonadaceae; genus Aeromonas; species Aeromonas sp. 604176. Next base: position 3,929 of record NZ_JAAKNE010000065.1, on the reverse strand, counting down.
GCCACATCGATAATGCAGCGAGGAGAGAGCTGACGATCCGCAAATGCAATCCCGTCCGCCAATACCAGCCGCCCCTCGGCATCGGTGTTGATGATCTCGACGGTGTGACCAGCATAGGTCGTGACGACATCGCCAGGCCGCATGGCGCGATCCGTCGGCATATTTTCAGCCAATACCAGCACGGCATCCAGATTGAGAGGCAGCGTCAGACGTCGCACGGTATCAATCAGTCCGAACACCACGGCAGCACCGCACATATCGTACTTCATGGTGCGCATGCCCTCGCCCTCTTTGAGCCAGAGGCCGCCGCTGTCAAAGGTGACCCCCTTGCCCACTATCGCGTAAGGCTGGGCATCACCGCCCCCCCGATAACGGAGCAAGACCATGCGGGGAGGGTTCAAGCTCCCCTTGCCAACCGCATGCAATGCCCCCAATCCCAAGGTACGGATCGCCTCCTCATCGAGAATTTCACAGCTGACCTCGTCATGCTGCGCGGCATAGCTCGCCAACTCATCGGCCACACTCACAGGCGTACAATCCTGGCTTGGTCGATCAGCCATGCGCCGGGCAAGTCGCATACCGTAGCTGATGGCACAACACTCCTTCAGCAGCGCCTCGGCCAATGGATGCTGCTCTGGCGCTGCCAGCAGCCGCAGTGCCGGCTCTGCATGGCTGGGGGCGGAGCGATAACCGAGCAGAGGCAGTTGGTAGAACTGGTTTTGCAGCGTGACGATGCAGTGGCGCAACGCAGTCCGTTGCGCCGGTTTTTCCAGCGAAAAGGGGGTGATGTCGAGGGCAACACACCCGGTTCCGTCACCGGGTACTACACGGATCAATGCATCGGTCATCTCGCGCAATCCCGCCGGCTCCAGCAGCGTCTGATGGTCGGCCGCCAGCCAGGTCAGACGCTGGCACAGCCCCGCCAACCCGACATCGAGCGTGGTGCTCTGACGACCGTTCAACTCAACCAATAGTGCCGCGATGGGCTGCAAGACAGATTGCTCCCGATAGCCATGGGCCCCACCCTGCCACAGCAGCAAATGCGTCGTCGCCGGCAAGGGGGTAGACCAGAGCGTTACTGACGCATCAAGCATGATGGGATTCCTCCACGGGGGCACTGATACGGGCGAGATAGGCATTCAACCAAGTCTCATCAGCCTCGTTGTAGAGGGTATGATCGCCTTCACGCCGAGCCAGAAAAACCGTCGGTGCAAGGGCATGGTTGGCCACGACAAAAGAGAAGTTGTCGATATTGGTTGCCGCACCAAACTCGCCTTCGCGATTCATGCAGACGACCGACAGATCCCCGGCACGCCCATAGCGGGCCAGCAGACGGGCTTCCAGCTCATAGACGGCAGACTCGGCTGCCATCTGCGGCGTCATCCCCCGCCCCATACGTTGAACAATCTCGTAACTGATGCACCCCTTCATCAAGTCTTCACCCAGGCCAGTGGCCGTCGCGGCCCCCATGGTGCTGTCGGCATAAAAACCACTACCAGAGACCGGGGAGTCTCCCACCCGTCCTGGCCGCTTCATAAAGAGGCCGCTGGTTGAGGTTGCGACACAGATTTTGCGGCTATGATCCAGGGTGATAACGCCTACTGTGTCGTGGCCGGTATAAGGATTGAGGCCACGGGCCAGGGTTTCGCGGCAGCGCTTGCGATAGTGCTGCAAGGCCCGCTCGGTCAACATTTTCTTTTGCTCGAATCCCTTGTGGATAGCCCACTGTTCAGCGCCGCCCCCCACCATGAAACTGTTGAATCGCTCTTCGCTCAACGCCGCCGCGATCATGACCGGGTTGGCCAGATTACGCACGCCAGCCACGGCCCCCATGGCCAATGAGTCGCCATCCATAAAGGCAGCATCCAGTTCCACTTCGCCATCCTGATTTGGCAGGCCACCGTATCCAACTGACTTGTAGAGGGGATAATCCTCTACCTGTTTGACTGCTTGCAACACAGCAGAGCGAGCATCCCCTTTGTCAGCCAGCTGCCTGGCACTGGCACTCAGACCTTCGTAAGCCATCCGCCAGGTGGCGATAATGCCCCATTGATGATTAACCATTGCTTACCTTCTTGTTTGATTGCGGTGAATGTGACGACTCCCCATGACTTTCGGCCGGGCTCTCTGTCCCCTGATACTGGCGATCCAGAACCTTGAGGAAGGGCAGATAAATCATGGCGCCAATCACCAGATTGAATAACTGGATGAGGGCACCGCTAAGATGGCCTGTAACGATAAAACCACTGATGACAGGGGGCAGCGTCCAGGGGATATAGACCCCGGTTGTCGTAGAGACCAGACCCGATGCCATCGCGATGTACTGGATGGTCACCAGCACCACAGGAACCAGATTGAACGGGATCAGCATGATGGGGTTCATGATGACCGGAAGGCCAAACAGTATGGGTTCGTTGATATTGAAAATGGAGGAGCCAGCGGCCAATCGGGTCATTTTCTTGATGTGCTGGCTACGGGCAAAAATCAGCATCGCCAAGACCAGCGACAAGGTCGCGCCGGAACCCCCCATCCAGATCATGTCGTAAAACTGCTCTGTGACAACGTGCGGGGGCAGCAAGCCGGCATGAGTAGCAGCCAGGTTTTCGGCCTGATTGTCCATCCAGAATGGACGCAGGATCCCGTTAATCATGGAACCGGAGTTAATCCCGACCGACCAGAGTGAGCTGATGCTGAGCACCGTCAAAATGGCGCCAAAATAGGAGGTGCCAAAATGGCGTACCGGCATGGCAATCACTGTGTAGATAAATTCATGAATGGTGTGATAAGCGGTGGATGCAAAGAAAACCCGGATAGCCAGCGCCATGGAGAGAATACATAGGGCCGGGATAAGCGCAGCAAATGATTTTTGTACTGCTGGCGGTACCCCCTCCGGCATTTTTATCACGATATTGCGACGCAGGAAGAGGGTGAATATCTCGGTCCAGACAATCGCGCCCAGCATGGCCACAAACAAACCCTTGGAACCGATCCACTCCATGGGGATCACCGCAGCACCCTGCGCATCCACGCTAAATGGCGTCAGGATCAGGAAACAGGAGAGCGACAAGATACCGGCTGAGCTTTTATCGATATCATTGCGTTCCGCCAGACGATAGGCCACCAGATAAGAGACAAACAGCGCCATGGTTGAGAAGATCGCATTAAAGGGCACTTCAATCGTCGCCCCCCACTGCTCACCAAAGATGGATGCCATAAAAGCTTTGTAACTGTCGCTGGGAAACGATGAGATGACCAGCAGGATCGAACCCACGATGATGAACGGCATAAACGAGATATAACCATCCCGAATTGCCCCCAGATGACGCTGTTGAGCGAGGCGCCCTGCCAGCGGCATCAATTTGCTTTCTATCAATCCGACCACGCTCTTCATTTGCGTTCCCCAAGCCACTAAAGAAATGATGCAATCAGTCGATACAAGACGTCATGTTTGACTATGCTATTCCATTTAATTGCATTTTTTAGTGACAGGTATCACGCACCCAACAATCAAGTATCACTTGATTGCGTACTTTTTGTGCCGTGCCCTCACTCTTCCGGGTTCTCTCCAGCTCCTGTTTTTACCTCTATCTGGCTTGCAGCGGACAATTAACCGCAAGCCCATGCAGCAACGCCACGACGCAACAAGCTTCACCGAGAGTCGGGTTTCGGCAGGCAGCTGAGCCTTTGATATCGATGATGCGTGAGGTGGGGGTAATTTACTCTTTTCAGAATTCGTCAGCGGATAAAGGACGCAAGGCTGGTCTCTAGGTACTCTTTAGCTCATTGCTATCAGATAGCCCGGTCTGAACGGCCGGATAGTCAAAATCTGCTGGTTGGTGAGTTTGATGTCCCTGTAGTGGTCTAATCATCCCGGACACCATTTTAGGTGGTACAGTCGCCACCATGACCTGAGGTGTTCAATGACAAGA
>NZ_JAAKNE010000064.1:0-23614 GCF_049170755.1 Aeromonas sp. 604176 | reverse complement strand
CGTGGGGTGCGTCTCAATCTGCAGGAAAACCTGCTGCGCATCACCGCCAACAACCCGGAACAGGAAGAAGCCGAAGAACTGCTTGACGTACAATATGCCGCTGGCGAGATGGAGATCGGCTTTAACGTCTCTTATGTGCTCGACGTGCTGAATACGTTAAAATGTGACCAAATTCGGATTAGCCTGAGCGATTCCATCAGCAGTGCCATTATTGAGGATTTTGAACATCAGGATGCTCAGTACGTGGTGATGCCGATGCGGATCTAGTCGTGTCCCTGGTCAAACTCCAGCTCAGCGACTTTCGCAATATCCAGCAAGCCAGTCTCAAGCTGTCGCCCGGCCTCAACATTCTGGTCGGGTGCAATGGCAGCGGCAAGACCAGCGTGCTGGAAGCCATTCACTACCTTGGTCTGGGGCGCTCCTTTCGCACTCATTTGACCGGGCGGGTCATCCGCCAGGGAGAGAGGGCCTTTACCCTGTTTGCCCAGTGTGAACTGGAGGGGCGTCAGGTACCGATCGGTCTTGCCAAAGACAAGAGTGGCGAGACCCAGCTCAAGATTGCCGGGGCGCAGGCCCAGCGGCTGGCCGATTTGGCGGAGCTGTTGCCGGTGCAGTTGATCCATCCTGATGGTTTCAACCTGCTGACGGGCGGGCCTCAGGCTCGCCGCGCCTGGCTCGATTGGGGTGTCTTCCATCAGGAGTCGACCTTCTTTGCCCTGTGGGGGCGAGTGCGGCGGCTGCTGAAACAGCGCAATGCGCTGCTGCGCCAGAGCACCCAGTACCGCCAGCTGGCGTTCTGGGATCAGGAGTTGGTGCGGCTGGGTGGTGAGCTGGCCGAGTTTCGCGCCAGTTATTGTCAGGCCATTACGCCCCTGATCAAGGAAATGACGGCGGATTTTCTGCCGGAATTCGATATCAGTCTCGGCTTTTACCGGGGCTGGGAGAAAGATACTCCCCTCGGCGATCTGCTGGAGGCGGGGTTTGAGCGGGATCGGGCGCTGGGCTATACCGGTGTCGGTCCACAAAAAGCCGATGTGCGCCTCAAGGCGAACGGGGTGCCCGCTCAGGATATTTTGTCCCGGGGTCAGCTGAAGTTGCTGGTCTGCGCCATGCGACTGGCCCAAGGGCTCTATTTGAATCAACATAGCAGCCGTGGCTGTATTTTTTTAATTGACGATTTTGCCTCTGAACTGGATGTCGACAAGCGCCGCTTGCTGGCCGCAAGGCTGAAGCAGTGTGCGTCCCAGGTGTTTATCACCGCCATCGACACCGGTCAGCTCGCAGACATGATGGATGCGAATGACTGCAAGTTGTTCCACGTGGAACAGGGTAAAATCTCCGAAACGTTAGAGAAGGCAGAGAGTAAGCTATGAGTGAAAATACTTACGACTCCTCGAATATCAAGGTGCTGAAGGGCCTGGATGCGGTCCGCAAGCGCCCGGGGATGTATATCGGCGATACGGATGATGGCTCGGGTCTGCACCACATGGTGTTCGAGGTCGTCGATAACTCCATTGACGAGGCGCTCGCTGGCTACTGCTCCGATATTCAGGTCAAGATCCATTCCGATGGCTCCGTCTCCGTGCGCGATAACGGCCGTGGTATTCCGGTCGATATTCACCCGGAAGAGGGCCGATCCGCTGCCGAAGTCATCATGACCGTGCTGCACGCTGGCGGTAAGTTCGATGACAACTCCTACAAGGTTTCCGGTGGTCTGCACGGCGTCGGCGTCTCCGTTGTTAACGCGCTCTCTGACAAGCTGCTGCTGACCATTCGTCGTAACGGCCACGTCTACGAACAGACCTATCATCTGGGTGAGCCGCAAGCGCCGCTCAAGCAGATTGGCGACAGCACCGGCACCGGTACTGAAGTTCGCTTCTGGCCGAGCCCGACCATCTTCAGCGACACCCTGTTCCACTACGAGATCCTGGCCAAGCGCCTGCGCGAGCTCTCCTTCCTCAACTCCGGTGTTTCCATCCGTCTGATGGATGAGCGTGACGGCCGTGAGGCGCACTTCTGTTACGAAGGCGGCATCAAGGCGTTCGTTGAATACCTGAACCAGAACAAGACCCCGATCCACCCGAAGGTGTTCCATTTCACCACCGAGCAGGATGGTATCGGCGTTGAAGTGGCGATGCAGTGGAACGACGCCTATCAGGAAGGGGTCTACTGCTTCACCAACAACATCCCGCAGCGGGATGGTGGTACTCACCTCGTTGGCTTCCGTACCGCACTGACCCGTACTCTGAACTCCTATATGGACAAAGAGGACTACAGCAAGAAGGCCAAGTCTGCCGCTAGTGGCGACGACGTGCGTGAGGGTCTGATTGCCGTTATCTCCGTCAAGGTGCCGGATCCCAAGTTCTCCTCCCAGACCAAAGACAAGCTGGTCTCTTCCGAAGTGAAGACCGCAGTTGAGCAGGCGATGGGTGAGAAGCTGGCGGACTTCCTGCTGGAAAACCCGGGCGATGCCAAGATCGTGGTCAACAAGATCATCGATGCGGCCCGTGCCCGCGAAGCGGCCCGCAAAGCCCGCGAACTGACCCGCCGCAAAGGCGCGCTGGATATCGCCGGTCTGCCCGGTAAGCTGGCTGACTGTCAGGAAAAAGACCCGGCTCTCTCCGAACTCTACATAGTGGAAGGGGACTCTGCTGGCGGTTCCGCCAAGCAGGGTCGCAACCGTAAAAACCAGGCCATCCTGCCGCTCAAGGGTAAAATCCTGAACGTAGAGAAGGCCCGTTTCGACAAGATGATCTCCTCGCAAGAGGTGGGCACCCTGATCACCGCACTGGGTTGCGGTATCGGTCGCGACGAGTACAACCCGGACAAGCTGCGTTATCACAACATCATCATCATGACCGATGCGGACGTCGATGGTGCGCACATCCGAACCCTGCTGCTGACCTTCTTCTATCGTCAGATGCCGGAAATCATCGAACGTGGCTACGTCTACATCGCCCAGCCGCCGCTCTACAAGGTGAAGAAGGGCAAGCAGGAGCAGTATCTGAAAGACGAAGACGCGCTGCTGCAGTACCAGACCGCCATGGCGCTGGATGGTGCTACCCTGCACGTCAACGAGTCTGCCCCGGCCATCGGTGGCGAGGCATTGGAGCGTCTGGTCAACCAGCACCGCTCGGTGACTCACCTGATCACCCGCATGTCTCGTCGTGCGCCCGAAGCCGTGCTGACCCAGCTGATCTATCAGCCGGAGTTGAACGAAGCACTGCTGAACAGCGAGAGCGATCTGCTGGCTTGGTGTCAGGGTATGGAAGCCGTGCTCAACGAGAGCAACCACGGTATCCAGTACCAGATCCAGGTTCGTCGTGACGAAGAGCGCAGCCTGTACGTGCCGCACGCCGTAGTACGTCAGCACGGTGTCGACCGTGAATATCCGCTTAGCTACGACTTCCTGCAGTCCGGTGAATACCGTCAGCTGGTTTCGCTGGGCAAGGAGATCGCCAACCTGATTGAGGAAGGTGGTTTCATCAAGCGTGGCGAGAAGGTGAAGCCGGTTGCCAACTTTGTGGAAGCCGTCGAGTGGTTGATGGGCGAAGGCAAACGCGGCATCTACATCCAGCGCTATAAAGGGCTGGGTGAGATGAACCCGGACCAGCTGTGGGAAACCACCATGGATCCGGAAGCCCGTCGTATGCTGCGCGTCACCATCGACGACGCCGTCGGTGCTGACCAGCTCTTCTCCACCCTGATGGGTGATGCCGTTGAGCCCCGTCGTGACTTTATCGAGACCAACGCCCTGCGCGTAGCCAACCTCGACGTCTAATCGACGCAGTCAGACAGCAAAAAGCCGCTCCCTGTGAGCGGCTTTTTGTTTTTGGGCGAAAGAAGTTGCACGTTCCACGTGAAACATCGTGCTTTGGTATCAGGGGTTTTGGCCACGAAAAGATCGTCGCCACTCGCTGGGGGAGATGGCAAAGCGGCCGCGGAAGTGGTTGCGCAAAGAGGTGGCACTCTTGAAGCCAACCAGCTCGGCAATGCGATCGATTGAATGGCCGCTTACCTCCAGCAGCTCCTGACTGCGCCTGAGCCGCTCCGCCAGCAGCCATTCACCCACCGAGAGGCCGGTAGCCTGATGAAAACGGCGGGTAAAGGTGCGGCGGCTCATCAGGGTGTGGGCCGCCAGAGAATCCAGGGTGTGGGGTTCGGCCAGATGGGCACGCAGGTGATCGAGCAACTGGTTCATCCTGACATCGCGGGTGGAGGCGGGCACCGGCTGTTCGATAAACTGGGCTTGGCCCCCTTCCCGGTGAGGCGGGATCACCAGCCGCCGCGCCACCTTGTTGGCGATGGCCGAGCCGTGGTACTGGCGTACCAGATAGAGGCAGCAGTCCAGTCCGGCGGCGGTACCTGCCGAGGTGACCAGCCCCTCGTCATCCACATAGAGGGCGTTGGTATCGAGCTGCACGCAAGGAAAGCGGCGACAGAAATCCTGTTCGTACTCCCAGTGGGTCGATGCTTTGCGACCATTAAGTAGTCCGGCGTAGGCGAGCACATAGGTGCCAAGACAGAGCCCGACCAGCCTGGCACCTCTGGCTCTGGCGGCAATCAGGGCATCGAGCAGCGCTGCGGGTGGCCGTGCTGCCGGGTCGTGCCAGAAGGGGATGACGATGATCTCCGCCTCGGCCAGCACCTCCAGCCCATAGGAGGCCTGAATGGTGAAGCCTTGTGCCGAGTGTGCGTGGCGGTTGCCATCGCCGCAGCAGATCTTGAGCTCGAACAGCGGCTGGCCCGGCAGAATATCGCCGAAGATGAGGCAGGGGACGGCGCAGTGAAAAAGGCTGAAGTGATCGAAGGTCACCACGGCAACGATCGGGGTGGTCATGGTGTTGGCTCCTCTCTACGCGCAGACCTCTCATCATAAGCGTTTGGCAGTGAAAGCCGAAGGGCCATGCGCGCTGTTCGGCATGGCCCAGTCAGTTACAGCGAGAGAGCCTCGCCATCCGCCGGTATCCACACCCGATCCATCATGCCTCGCTCGGTCAGATAGGTATGAAGTTCCTGACGTGACAGCACGGCGTGGTTGACCGCCTCCATATGGCTAGCGATCAGCGTGGCTTGCGGTGCGGCCTGATAAACGGCGGCGACATCCTCCTTGCCCATGATGATGGAACCGAGTCCGGGCACCTGTGCATCGCCACAGTTGAGGATGATGACCTCGGGTTGATGCTGTTGCAGGGCTTGTTTGACCGAGGGATGCCAGATGGTATCACCGGCCAGATAGAGGCTCTGTTCATCGGGGTGGGAGAAGACCACACCGCACGCTTCTCCCATGCGCTCGCCCAGTACCGCCATCAACTGGTCGCTGCCGTGCTGGCCACCGGTCTGCTGCAGGCGAATGCCGGCAAACTCGGGCTGGTCGCTCAGCAGGCGCACATCCTCAAAGCCACTGGCACGAATGGCATCGGCATCTTTCTGGTGTTGCACCAAGAGCGGCAGATGTTTGGGGATCAGGGCTCTGGCTGCGTCATCCCAGTGGTCGGGATGGTCGTGGGTGACGATAACGGCATCCACATCGACCAGCTCATCGATCGGTAGCGGCAGATCGACCAGCGGATTGCGCAGATGGCTGTTGGCGGTGCCCTCAAAGCCGGGGAAGTCTCCCTTGGCCGAGAGCATGGGGTCGATCAGAAAGCGGGTGCCGGCATAGTCGAGCAGCAAGGTGGCGTTGCGAACCTGGGTAATCTTCATGAGATGGCTCCATGTTGGCTGGTGGATATGCAACCAATTATGGGGTGAGGAGCGCATTTCCATCAGTGGCCCACGGGTCGATTATCATCACTATCGGGCCAACAGGTTGATGTTCTACAGGCCGGTGCGGCCATTTAAAAAATTTGAAAAAATCCCCTTGAAAGGAAAAAGTGAGCCCCTATATAGGTAACAAGGCCGGAACGCTCGACAGAGGTTTCGACCAGGCGCCCGTCCATAAGGAGGGCAAACAATCCGTTATCGCTCATAAGAGGGTAATACTATGCGTTCTATCGACTTTTCTCCGCTCTATCGTTCTGCCATCGGTTTCGATCGTCTGGCCAATCTCATCGAATCTGCGGCCAGCAATGGCAATGCCGGTTATCCCCCCTACAACATCGAGCAGTTGGGTGACAACGACTACCGTATCAGCATGGCAGTAGCGGGCTTTACCCAGGAAGAGCTGGAGCTGAGCTTCCAGGAAAATTTGTTGACGGTGAAGGGCAACAAGCAGGCCGATACCGGGCGCAGCTATCTCTATCAGGGGATCGCCGAGCGTGGTTTTGAGCGCCGCTTCCAGCTGGCCGACTATGTGCGGGTGAAAGGGGCCGACCTGAAAAACGGCTTGCTGCACATCGAGCTGGTGCGTGAAGTGCCCGAGGCGATGAAGCCGCGCAAGATCGAGATCAACGGCTGATAGCCTGAATTCACTGAAATTTTAAAATTTCCCGGGTGCCGATAACGGGCCTGTGGAGAGTTGAACCTGTTGCTTATTAGAAGGATAGGATTATGCGTAACCTCGATTTTTCTCATCTCTATTCCAATGCCGTCGGCTTCGAGCGGATGGCCCGTGAGCTGGAAGGTCTGTTCGAGCAGAAGACCGCCGCTTACCCCCCGTACAACATTGAAAAGCGCGATCAGGATGGCTATCGCATTACGGTCGCCGTGGCTGGCTTCGAGCGCGAAGAGCTGGAGCTGGAGACCGAAAACGGCACCCTCAAGGTGAAGGGGCGCAAAGGGGCTGCGGCCGGTGAGCGTCAGTTCCTCCATCAGGGGATTGCCGAGCGCGACTTCGAGCTCGCCTTCAAGCTGAGCCAGCACGTGGAGGTGCAGGGTGCCAAGCTGGAGCATGGTCTGCTGACCATCGATCTGGCGCGCGAACTGCCGGAGGCGCTCAAGCCCCGAGCCATCCCCATCGGCAAACCCGAGCAGCTGGCGCTGCCCGGCTAAGCAAACCGGATCGCGATAAACAATAAAGGCCTGCAGATGCAGGCCTTTCTGTTTTTGGCTGGTCGGACTGACTTAGCCGGCGTAGAGGGCGTTGATTTCATCGGCCAGAATGGCGATGCCGCGGCGCACCAGCTCTTCGCTCTGGGAGTAGTTGAGGCGGATGCACTCCTGGCTGTGGCGCCACTCGGGGTCGTCGATGCCGGGGAAGAAGTAGTGACCCGGCACGATCAGCAGGTTCTTCGCTTTCAGTCGCTCATAGAGCTCCTGACAGTGGATCGGCAAGCCTTCAAACCAGAGCCAGAGGAAGAGAGCCCCTTCAGGCTTGTGGATATGGAAGCGCGGGTCGGGGATCGCTTCGCGCAGCAGCTGCACCGCCAGCTCCGCCTTCTGCTGATAGAAGGGCTTCACCACCTGTTCGCTGAGGGCGATGATCTCGCCGCTCTCGATCATCGGGATGGTGATGGCGGGGCCCAGACTGCCCGGTGCCAGATTGATGATGCCGCTCAGGTTGGTGATGGCCTGAATGATCTTCTCGTCGGCGATGACGATGCCGCAGCGGGTGCCCGGCAGGCCGAGCTTGGAGAGGCTCATGCAGAGGATGGTATTGGCGTTCCAGAACGGCTTGGCCTCGCTGAAGATGATGCCCGGGAAGGGCACGCCGTAGGCGTTGTCGATCAGCAGCGGAATCCCCTTGTCGCGGGCGATCTGATCGAGGTGTTCGATCTCTTCGTCGGTCAGCACGTTGCCGGTGGGATTGGTCGGGCGGGAGACGCAGATCACCCCGATATCGTCACCCACCTGCAGGCTCTCGAAATCCACATGGTATTTGAACTGGCCATCGGGCAGCTTCTCAATGGTGGGCTTGTAGGCCACGAAGTAGTCGTCGGCCAGCGCCGAGTCGGCATAGCCGATGTACTCGGGGGCGAGCGGGAACAGCACCTTCTTCTTGCGGCCATCGGCAAATTCGCCGGCCAGCAGGTTGAACAGGTAGAAGAAGGCATTCTGACTGCCATTGGTCAGGGCGATATTGCGGGCCGAGATATCCCATCCCAGCTCCTTGCTGAGCAGGGCTGCCAGCGCTTTGGTGAACCTGTCTTTGCCCTGTGGGCCATCGTAGTTGGCCATCGCCTTCACCAGTTCGCCGTTGTCGAGCAGGGTTTTGGCCTCGGCCTGAAAGCGCTCCAGCATGGCGGGGATGGGGGCCGGATTGCCGCCACCCAGCATGATGGCGTCCGGATTGGTCAGCCCCTGATTGAGGTCATCCATGAGTTGGGTAATGCCGGCGTGGCGAGTGAACTTCTCGCCGAACAAGGAAAATTCCATTCAGTGACAGATCCAGATTTGAGTTACGGGGATGTAGCACCATAGCTCAGTTTAAAAGCGGGTGTCGATCAAAAAGATGGGACGTTCCACGTGGAACATGGCGCAAAAATCAAGCGTGGTTAAAAGCACCAACTGTTGGTTTAAAAATGACCGAGCGGGATGCATTTTGCGACTCAATTTGGTATCGAGATATAGTTAATTTAAACAAAATCATCACGTTATGAATTGCGTGAGGATTGGCACAACTATTGGAATAGCTATCTGGTCATCTCAACCATACCGGAGCAAACCAGATGAAAAGCCTGATCGCTACCCTGATTGTGAGTGCCCTGAGCCTGAACGTGATGACCAACGAAAACCCGCGGCCCGAGCTGGAGAGTACCCAGTTGGAGCAGGATGTGCAGAGCGAGTTGCAACAAGCATCCCATGCCGTGGTGCAGGATGCGCTGCACAATCTCAAGCCGCTGGCGCTGGATACCCTGGTGGTGGAGGCGAGTCAGGCAGTGGCGACTCACCCCGAGAGCTGAGATAGCGCAGGGGAGTCTGCCCCGTATGTTGTTTGAAGAAGCTGATAAAGGCGCTGTCGCTGGAGAACTCCAGCGCAGCGGCAATCCGGCTGATGGGCTCGCTTTCTGCCAGCAACTCCATGGCGCGCAACAGCCGCCACTGCTGACGCCACGCCTGGTAGCTCATGCCGGTCTCCCGCATAAAGATGCGGCCAATGGTCTTGTCACTGGCACCTACCCGTTCGGCCAGCTGGTTGAGCCGAGCGGGCAGGGCATCTCCCCGTTTTAACTGCTGTAGCCAGCCGCCCAGTCTGGGATCGGTCGGTAGCGGCAACTGCCACGACTCCCGCGGTGCCAGCCCCAACTCCTCCATAAACAGTCCTACCGTCCGTTGCTGCTGCTCTTGCGGTTTGTCCCACGGCCAGAGTGCCATCCGTTCGATCAGTTCGTGCAGCAGCGGATTGACCGCCAGCACCTCCACCGTGCCGGGCAGCTCGGGGTGCGGCTGGAAGTAGAGGGATCGGTAGGCGACGACACCACGCATCAGTACCCGGTGGGCGGTGCCCGCCGGCAGCCAGGCAGCGCGGGTGGGCGGTAGCAGGCAGACCCGACCTTCCAGCTCCATGGTCATGCAGCCGGATTGGGCGAACAGCAGCTGATAGCGTTGATGTTGATGTAGGCCCGAGTCGTGCCAGCCGAGGGCGGAGGCAATGCCGATCACGCTGCCGGTCAGCTGGTCAGGGTCAAAAGGGTGATCGGGAAGAATAAAGGCCATATGTCCGATTTTTGATGTTTATAGTCCTGCTTATTGTAATCAGACAATTGGCATCTCTCTAGAATGGCGACCTCTTGTGAAGGAGGTTTGTCATGAACAACAAGTTGCCACCGCTCTGGCTGGTTGTGGGATTGATGATGTTTCCCCAAATTGTGGAGACCATCTACAGCCCGGTCCTGACCCACATCGCCAGCCAGTTTCAGGTGAGCGAAGGGCAGGCATCCCAGACCCTGTCGGTCTATTTTCTGGCGTTTGCGGTGGGCGTGGTCTGCTGGGGACGGCTCTGCGATCTGATTGGGCGGCGTCCCGCCATGCTGGCGGGTCTGCTCACCTATGGCGTCGGCACCTTGCTGGCGCTGCTGGCTAATCAGTTTGAAACCCTGCTGCTGGCCCGGGTTATCTCGGCTTTTGGCGCCGCGGTGGGATCCGTGGTGACCCAGACCATGCTGCGCGACAGTTATCAGGGCAGCGATCTGGCGCGGGTCTTCTCGGTGATGGGCATAGCGCTCTCACTCAGCCCGGTGCTGGGGTTGCTCAGTGGCGGGCAGCTGGCGAGCGGGTTCGGTTATCTCGGGGTATTCAGCGGTCTGCTGATACTGGCGGCTCTCTTGCTTCTGGTTGCCTGCTGGCAGCTGCCGGAAACCCGTCCGGCCACCACCCGACAAGTCGCACTCTGGCCGCTGGCGTGCCGGATGATGAAGGATGGCGGACTCTGGCGCAGTGCCATGCTGGTCGCCCTGTTCAACACCATGCTGTTTGGCTACTACAGTCTGGCCCCCTTCCTGTTTGCCGGATTGGGATTGAGCACCGGCGAGTTTGGCTATTCGGGGATCTTGCTGGCGCTGGCGACTCTGCTCGGCAGCCTGCTCAACAAGCATCTGCTGGGGAGGGGGTGGCTGCCGTCATCTCTGGTCAGATTGGCTTGCGCTCTGGCGCTGGTTGCCGGGCTGCTGGTATGGGCGACTCAGGCCAGCCTCTGGTTCCTGTTGCCCATGATGGGTGTAGTCATCGCTTTTGGGCTGGCGATCCCCAATGTGCTGAGTCAGGCGCTGCTGGCCTATCGCGAGGTGGCAGGCAGCGCTGGCGCCCTGTTCGGGCTTGGCTACTACCTGCTGCTCAGTCTGGGGTTGGCGGTAGCGGCCGGATTGCAGGATCTCGGCCTGTTGCTGAGTGGCTGCGGTCTATTGGCGCTGATTTGCAGTGGGCGTCGTTCCACGTGAAACATCAGTTGCCGATAAAGCGGTAGCCGATACCTGATTCGGTCTCGATAAGCGTCGGTTGCTGGGGGTTATCCCCCAGCTTTTTGCGCAGACTGGCGATGACGATGCGCAGGTAGTGGGTGTCTTCCTTGTGGCTCGGCCCCCAGATGTCGTTGAGCAGCTGGGTCTGCATCACCAGCTTACCAGGGTGGCACACCAGCGCCTGCAGCAGGGCGAACTCTTTGCGGGAGAGGGGGATCTCCTCCTCTCTCATGGTCACCTTGTGGCTGCTGATATCCAGCGTCAGGCCGCATTGGGGGAAGTGGCGCCGCTCGCCGCTGCTGACTCCAGCCCGTTGGCGCAACAGCACGCGAATGCGGGCCATCATCTCGCCGATGCCGAACGGCTTGCTCATGTAGTCGTTGGCACCGGCATCCAGCAGCCGCACCTTCTCCTGCTCCGAATCGCGGGCCGACAACACCAGCACCGGATTGGGGTGGTGCTCGCGAATGGCCTGCAATACCTGAATACCATCGCCATCCGGCAGACCGAGATCGAGGATCACCAGATCGGGGTTGAGGTGGCGATACTGCTCCAGCCCTTCATTGACCCCCACCGCCTCACTCACCTGATGCCCCTCGGCAATCAGGCTGATCCGCAGAAAGCGACGGATCGCCGCTTCATCATCTATGACCAGAATGTGCGCCATCGAACCTCCAGAGGCGAATGGTGGGAGGGGCTGAGTGACCCGATCTGGCGGTCAACCATCAGACCTCCGGTGAATTGAGCGCGAGCGGCAGGGAGATGCGCATGCAGGTGCCGTTGCCATTGGGGCCGGAGAAGGCCCAAATCTTGCCGCCGTGGGCCTCTATCATAGCGCGGGAAATGGCGAGGCCAAGCCCGGTGCCACGGCTACCGCAATCGCCAACCGGCTGGGTGTAGAAGAGGTTGAAGATCTTCTCCCGATCCGACTCGGCGATACCGACCCCGATATCGATGATGTCGATGATGAGGTCGGGTTCGGCCACCATCACCTTGAACTCGATGGGTGTGCCAGCCGGCGAGTAGCGAGAGGCGTTGTCGAGGATATTGACCAGCACCTGTTCGATCAGGGCGCCATGGACATAGAGCTGGGGCACATGCTGATCGAAATGGACCCGCAGCTTGTGCTGGCGCCAGGAGGATTCGAGCCGCTTGCGGGCGCTCTCCACCAGATCCGCCAGATCGACCCAGTCCCGTTTCAGCTGGAAGTCGGGGGAGCCGATGCGGGTCATATCCAGCAGATTCTGCACATAGCTGTGCAGGCGGCGCGCCTCCTCCTGCACCGAGTGGAGCAGTTCGTCACGGTCTTCGGCGGGGATCCGGTCACCATATTCCAGCAGGGTGCTGCCGGCGCCCATGATGGTGGCCAGCGGCGTTTTCAAATCGTGGGAGACCGAGGAGAGCAGGGCCGCGCGCATCCGGTCGGTCTCCGCCTGCAGCTGGCTGTCGGCCAGCCGCTCGTTGAGGTCGATCCGCGCCAGTGCGGCGCGAATATCGGTGAGCAGCGCCTGCAGCTGGTGCTCGGCAGAGGAGGAGAGCGGATTGGCCAGCGTTATGCCGATCACCAGATCATCGCTGAGGTGGTGATACTGGGCCTCGGCGGCATTGAGGGTGGCGGTGTGGGCCCCGGCGCTCTGCTTCTGGGCCAGACACCAGTCGATGGCCGCCTTGTCGGTCTGGCCGGGCCTGTGCTTCTCGTTGCCGAGCCGATCGTTGAACTCCTTGTCGATCACCACGGTTGGCTGGCCGAGCGCCAGTGAAATGGCCTGGGCACCTTGTCTGAGCACCTCCTCCGGGCTGCTGGCGGTGGCCAGCCCCTGACTGAGGGAGAGCAGGGCATTGCCCAGCTGCTGGGTCTCGCGCAGACCGATCAGCTGTTGCCGCTGGCGGGAGGCGAGCCGCCCCGCCGTCATGCCGACGATAAGCAGCACAAACAGGGTGAGCAGGTCGCTGTGGTTGGCGACGCTCAGGGAGAAGTAGGGGGCGGTGAAGAGCAGATTGTGGGCGATAAAGCCCAGCACCGCCGCCAGTGTGGCGGGCACCAGACTGGTGGTGAGGGCTGTCGCCAGCACCCCCAGTACAAAGATGAGCGGCAACGCTGCTGGCGGCAGCCAGTAGGAGAGCCCCCAGGCGGCGGCCGAGGTGATCCCCATGATCACCACTGCCAGCAGGCTGTGGTGAATATCTTTCGGAGTCGGGACGCGCATCCCCACTTCGGGCTTCTGCTTCTCGGTATCGACCAGCGTGATTTCGAGCCCCTGCGCCTGCTTGAGCAGGTGCTGCACCAGCGAGCGGCGCCATGGCGCCTTGTGAGGTTTGCCGAGCAGAAGCTGGGAGACCTGTTGCTGTTCGGCGGTCTCCAGCAGGGTGTTGGCGACCGCCGGGCTGGATAGCGTCAGCACCTTGGCACCGAGGTGGGAGGCGAGCGCCAGCGCCTGCTCCACATCGGCTGAGCGGCGGCCATTGCTGTCGACATGCACCACCAGCCAGGGGAGTTGGCGGCGCTGGGCAAAGCGGTGGCCGTAGCGCACCAGCGCCGAGCCGTGCAGGTCACCGAGGCAAACCATCAGCTTGCCCCGCAGCGGCAAGGTGCTCTTGCCTGCAGCCTGCCACTGCAGTTGCAGATCGCCCTCCACATGGCTGGCGGCGGTCTGCATCGCCAGCTCCCGCAATGCGGTGAGGTTGTTGAGGGAGAAGAAGGATTGCAGGGCAGCCTTGGCCTGATGGGGCACATAGACCTTGCCCTCCTTGAGGCGGCCGAGCAGCTCCTTGGGGGGCAGGTCGATCAGCACCAGACTGTCGGCTTCCAGCAGCACCTGATCGGGCAGGGTCTCTTTCACCCTGACCCCGGTCAGCTGCCACACCAGATCGTTGAGGCTCTCCAGATGCTGCACGTTGAGGGTGGTGTAGACGTCGATCCCGGCGTTGAGCAGCTCCTCCACATCCTGCCAGCGCTTCTCGTGGCGGCTGCCGGGGGCGTTGCTGTGGGCCAGCTCGTCCACCACGGCGATGGCCGGTTTGCGGGCGAGCAGACCGTCGAGATCCATCTCCTCCAGTCGCTGCTGGCGGTGCATGTGGATCTTGCGCGGCATGATGGCGAGCTTGTCGAGCAGAGCCAGCGTCTCCTGCCTGCCGTGGGTCTCCACCACGCCGATCAGGATGTCTACCCCCTCTTTGGCCTGCTCCCGCACCGCCTGCAGCATGGCGTAGGTCTTGCCCACGCCGGGAGCGGCGCCGAGAAACACCTTCAGCTTGCCCTTGTGCTCCTGTTCCAGACTCGCCAGCAGGGCGTCGGCCCTTACCTCATCACGCATCCCCATGCTCCTGCATCAGACTCGTCAGCAGGGCATCAGCGCTTGCTACATCAGCCATTGTTATCCCTATCGAGCCAACCGCCCGTTGCGAAAATCGAGGTCATCACCAAACCGGAATGGGCACCATCAGGCGCCCTTTTGATGATCCAGTTGCAGATTCAGCTGGAGAATGTTGACCACCTGCGGGCCAAGGATACCAGCTTGTGTGGCCGACTTGACCTGCTCCGTCAGTTGGGCGGGATCCAGTCCACGTTCTTTGGCGACGCGGTCGACCTGAGCCAGTACCGCATCCAGCGGCAGGTGGGGATCGAGGCCGGAGGCGGAGCGGGTCAGCATGGCGGGGGAGCTGGTTCCCGGCTGTGCCTTGGCGGCCTGTTCGGCAAACTCTGCCCGCAGCGGTGAGCTCATCCCCAGATTGCTGGCGCTGCCGCCTATGGTGTTGAAATCGCTGGCGGAGGGACGGGGATGGAAGTAGTCAGCCCGCTCGAATTTCTGCCCCAGCAGGGCGCTGCCGATCAGTTGCTGCTTGCTGTCGGTCAGCTGGCTGCCGTTGGCCTGCCAGGGGAACAGCAGTTGGGCCAGCCCGGTCACCGCCAGCGGATAACCCACGCCCAGCAGCAGGGTCAGGGTCAACAGGGTTCTGATTGCTATCATGATTCTCTTGCTCCAAAAGGATGGTTGGGGATGCGGGTCTGACCCGCATCCCGGTTATGTCGTTACACCAGACCCAGGCCGGTAATGACCAGATCGATCAGCTTGATGCCGATAAACGGCACCAGCAGGCCGCCGACACCGTAGATCAGCAGGTTGCGGCGCAGCAGGCTGGCGGCCGAGCCTTTCAGGTCGACACCACGCAGTGCCAGCGGCACCAGCGCCACAATGATCAGGGCGTTGAAGATGATGGCCGACAGGATGGCGCTCTGCGGGCTGCCCAGCTGCATCAGGTTCAGTGCCCCCAGTTGCGGGTAGGCGGCGATGAACAGGGCTGGCAGGATGGCAAAGTACTTGGCCACGTCGTTGGCGATGGAGAAGGTGGTCAGGGCGCCACGGGTCACCAGCAGCTGTTTGCCGACCAGCACCACATCCAGCAGCTTGGTGGGGTTGGAGTCGAGATCCACCAGATTGCCCGCCTCCTTGGCGGCCTGGGTACCCTCGTTCATGGCCAGACCCACATCAGCCTGTGCCAGTGCCGGTGCATCGTTGGCACCGTCGCCGCACATGGCGACCAGACGACCATCGGCCTGCTCCTGCCGGATATAGGCGAGCTTCTTCTCCGGCGTCGCTTCGGCGATGAAGTCATCCACCCCGGCTTCGGCGGCGAT
The DNA here is from genome assembly GCF_049170755.1 of Aeromonas sp. 604176. NCBI lineage: Bacteria > Pseudomonadati > Pseudomonadota > Gammaproteobacteria > Aeromonadales > Aeromonadaceae > Aeromonas > Aeromonas sp. 604176. The sequence continues at coordinate 8,200 of NZ_JAAKNE010000064.1, read as the reverse complement.
GGCTGCGGCGGTTTTCGGGTTGTCGCCGGTGATCATCACGGTACGGATCCCCATATGGCGCAGGATCTGGAAGCGAGCCTTGATACCGGGCTTGATGATGTCCTTGAGGTAGACCACCCCCAGCAGTTTCTCCTGAGTACAGACCAGCAGCGGAGTCCCACCCTGACGGGCGATGCTGTCGACTGACTTGAGCACCAGCTCAGGTACCGCCTTGCGGTCGAGGCTGAGGTAGTTCAGCACGGCATCTACCGCACCCTTGCGATATTGATGACCGTTGCGATCCAGTCCGCTCAGCCGGGTTTCGGCGCTGAAGGGGATCACCTTGTCGCTCTCCAGCTGGCTCGGCTTGGCCATGCTCTTGCTGGCCAGAGTCAGGATGGATTTGCCCTCCGGGGTGTTGTCACCCAGCGAGGCCAGCATGGCTGCTTGCGCCAGCAGGGCAGGGTCAACGCCGGGAGCCGGGATCAGTTCGTCAGCCATCCGGTTACCGAAGGTGATGGTGCCGGTCTTGTCCAGCAGCAGGGTGCGCACATCACCGGCCGCTTCGACGGCACGGCCAGACTTGGCGATGACGTTCAGCTTCACCAATCGATCCATACCGGCAATGCCGATGGCGGAGAGCAGGCCGCCGATGGTGGTCGGGATCAGGGTGATAAAGAGAGCGATCAGGTAGAGGCGCGGGACTTGGGTGCCGTTGTAGTCGAGGAACCAGGGCAGGGTAGCGACCACCAACAGGAAGATCAGGGTCAGGCCCACCAGCAGGGCGTCGAGCGCCATCTCGTTGGGGGTCTTCTGGCGCTTGGCCCCTTCCACCAGTGCGATCATCCGATCCAGCGTGCTCTCGCCCGGATTGTTGCTGACGCGCACCCAGATCTCGTCGGAGACGACCGTCGTGTTGCCGGTCACGCCGCTGCGGTCGGTGCCCGACTCGCGGATGACGGGGGCGGATTCGCCAGTGATGGCGGCCTCGTTGACCGAGGCGATACCGGCGATCACTTCGCCGTCGGCCGGGATCATCTCACCGCTGCGTACCAGCACCAGATCCCCCTTCATCAGGCTGGTGGCGGGGACCCATTCGCCCTGACCATCTTTGGCATTCGCCACCCGGCGGGCCTTGAGCTGGCTCATGCCCGCTTTCAGGCTGTCGGCGCGGGCCTTGCCGCGCCCCTCGGCCAGGGTTTCCGCGAAGTTGGCAAACCAGAGGGTGAGCCAGAGCCAGGTGGTCAATTGCCAGGCCAGCGAAGGGGCGACGCCGGAGAGCGGCTGCCCCAGCAGGGACTCCACCGTCGCCATGACTGCGGCCAGCCAGAGGGTGAACAGGATGGGGCTGCCAAACAGCGCCTTGGGATTGAAGCGATAGAGGGCCTCAATCATTGCCTGGATGATCTGTGATTTCTGTTTTTTGCCCTTCACCAACATGGTGTCGGTGCTCATTGCAGTGGACTTGCTCATTGGAAAGCTCCCAGCATCAGATAGTTGGCCATTGGCATCCGGATGGTGATCGACAGGGTCAGGTTCATCCGAATGCCCCTCCGATCAGGCTCAGGTGTTCGGCCACCGGGCCCAGTGCCAGCACCGGCAGGAAGGAGAGGCCACCTATCAGCAGGACGGTGATGATCAGCAGGGTAACGAACAGCAGGCCGCTGATGGGGAAGTCTCCTTCGCTCGTCTCCTGACGGGGCGCACGGGCCAGCTGACCGGCGATGGCCAGTACCGGAATGATGTAGCCGAAGCGACCGAGCAGCATGGCCAGACCGATGGCGATGCACTGCCAGTTGTCACCGGCGGCAAAACCGGCGAAGGCAGAGCCGTTGTTGCCGGCAGCCGAGGCGTAGGCATAGATGAGGCGTGACAGACCGTGCGGGCCATCATGGCCGATGATGGTGCTCGCATCCGGCATCAGCAGGGTGACACCACCGATCACCAAAACCCCCACCGGCATGACTAACATGCTGGCGACCACCCACTTCATCTCGGTGATGCCGAGGCGTTTTCCCAGATAGGTTGGGGTACGTCCCACCATCAGTCCACACAGGAACACGGTCAGCAGCACGAACAGCATCATGCCGTAGATACCGGAGCCGACCCCGCCGAAGATGACCTCGCCCAGCAGCATGTTGATCATGCCCACCATGCCACCGAGCGGAGTAAAGCTGTCGTGCATGGCGTTGACGGCACCGTTGGAGGCGGCAGTGGTCGCCACTTCCCAGATGCTGGAGAGCACAGGGCCGAATCGGCTCTCCTTCCCTTCCCAGTTGCCAGTCATGTTGCTGGCGTCAGTGGTGAGCTGGGCGAGGGCGTGATCCGGTTTCAGCTCCTGGGAGAGGGAGACGAAGAGCCCCAGCACCAGCATGAGGGTCATGGCGCCGAGAATGGCGCGGCTGTGGGCCATGTCTTTCACATAGCGGCCCAGAGTAAAGACCATGGCGGCAGCGATGGTGAGCAGGGCGACCATCTCCAGCCAGTTGGAGAGGGCTGTCGGGTTCTCGAACGGATGTGCCGAGTTGATGCCGAAGAAGCCGCCGCCGTTGGAGCCAAGCTGCTTGATGGCGATCTGAGAGGCCGCCGGGCCGAGGGGCAGCAGCTGCTCCTGACCTTCCACACCGTGGAACGGCAGATAGGCTGACAGGCTTTGCGGCACCCCTTGCCATACCAGCACCAGCGCCATGATCAGCGCGATGGGCAGCAGCACATAGAGGCAGAAACGCACCAGATCCTGCCAGAAGTTGCCAAGGTTGATGGTCTGCTGACGAGCGATACCGCGGAACAGGGCAATGGCGACGGCGGCGCCCGTCCCTGCGGAGACGAAGTTTTGGGTGGTCAGGCCCACCATCTGGCTGAAGTAGGAGAGGCTGGCCTCACCGGAATAGGCTTGCCAGTTGGTGTTGGTCATAAAGCTGACCGCGGTGTTGAATGCCAGTTGCCAGCTCAGACCCGGCAGTTGTTGCGGGTTGAGGGGCAGCAACCCCTGAGCCATCAGGATCAGGAACAGCAGACCGAAACCGGCGCCGTTGAAGGCCAGCAGGCTGAGGGCGTAGGACTTCCAGTCCTGCTCCCGCCCATCGGTGCCACAGCAAGCCAGTGTGGCGCGCTCGACCGGTGCCAACCAGCGGATTTTGCCTTCAAATACCCGGTAGATGTAGTTGCCCAGCAGCGGTGCCGGCAGCAGAACCAGTAGTACGAAGGCCACCGGATAGATTATTTCTTGCCACATGTTCTAGTTCCTCACTCGTGGTCACGGTGCGTCAGGGCACGCATTGGATTGCTCACGAGGCTCGGCAGTTTGCTGGCCACCGGGTAGATAATTTCTTGCTGCATATAGGTAGTCCCTCACTCGTGACTGCGCGTGAGTGCGCGCATCAGATAGGCCATCAAGGCGAGGACGAGCAGCAGATATAGCCAATTCATATCGACTCCATTGAGATAATTAGCTGCGAGAGCCGATGTAAGACCATATCGACTCTGTTGGTGTCATTGACGCTGAAAAGGGTATGTAAAACAGGCGTAAAGGCGCCATAAAGCGCCATGTGGCAGGCGTAAAATCGGCGTAAAGAACGACGGATTTGCGAGAGAAATGGCGAGGAGGGATCAAAAAACCCGGCCTGAGCCGGGTTTGGGAGAAGGGGTTAGATGGTTGTCGAAGCCGGCTCCTCGTGAAAGGTCAACTTCAAACGTACCTATCGCATTGTCACGAACTCTTCAGCGCTGGTGGGATGAGGCATGGGAACGCAGTTGTTGAAGTTGGCCTGATAATGACAGGCCAACTTCATCTGCCCTTAACGCATAGTGACGAACTCTTCTGCACTGGTCGGATGGATCGCCACGCAGTTGTCGAAGTCCGCCTTGGTGGCACCCATCTTCATGGCGACGCCGAAGCCTTGCAGGATCTCGTCCATCGCAAAGCCGATACCGTGCAGACCGACCACCTTCTCTTCCGGGCCGACGCAGACCAGCTTCATCCGGGTGGGCTGGCGATGCTGAGTCAGTGCCGAGTACATGGCGGTGAACTGGCTGCGGTAGACCTTCACCTGGTCCTCGCCGTATTGGGCGATGGCTTCCGGTTCGGTCAGGCCTATGGTGCCGATGGGCGGGTGGCTGAACACCACGGTCGGCACCAGATCGTAGTTGAGGTGCTCGTTCGGCTTGTTGTTGAACAGCCGTTCGGAGAGGCGACGGCCCGCGGCGACAGCCACCGGGGTGAGTTGGATGCGCCCCGTGTTGTCACCCACTGCATAGATGTTGGCGACGGAGGTGTTCTGGAACTTGTCGGTCGGGATAAAGCCCTTCTCGTCCAGCGTGATGCCAGCGGCAGCCAGGTTGAGGTTGTCGGTAGCCGGTACCCGGCCGATGGCCCAGATCAGGCAGTCAACGGTGAGGTGGCGACCATCTTCCAGTTGCAGGGTAAGGCTGTTGTCAGCGTTCTTGAGCACGGCTTTGGGAATGGCGTGGGTGTGCAGCTTGGGCCCTTCCTGCGCCATGATTTCGACCAGAGTCTCGTGGATCATGGGGTCGAAGTTGCGCAGCGGCGCGTGCTTGCGCACCACCAGATGGGTCTCTGAGCCGAGTGCCTGCATCACGCCAGCGATCTCGACTGCGATGTAGCCAGCACCCACCACGGCAACCCGCTTGGGCTGGCTTTGCAGGTCAAAGAAACCGTCGGAGTCGATACCCAGCTCGGCACCCGGGATGGCCGGAATTTCCGGGCGGCCACCGGTAGCGATCAGGATATGATCGGCCGTGTAGTGCTCGCCATTAACCTCGATGGTGTTGCTGCTGACGAAGCGGGCGAAGCCCTTGATGACGGTGATCTGGTTCTTGCCCAGCACGTTCTGATAGGACTGGTGAATGCGGCCTATGTAGGCCTGGCGGGACTCGACCAGCTTGGCCCAGTTGAAGTGGTTGAGGGTGGTGTCAAAGCCGTAGTCGGCGCCATATTTCAGGGCATCGGCGATCTGGCCTGCATACCACATAGCCTTCTTCGGTACGCAGCCTACGTTGACGCAGGTTCCACCCAACTCTTTGGCTTCAATCAGGGCAACTTTCTTACCGTACATGGCAGCCCGGTTGGCAGAAGCAATACCGCCGCTGCCGCCGCCGATGGCGATATAGTCAAAATGCTGTGCCATTGCGAGGTTCTCCGCTCATTAAGAATGCAATCACAGCATGATGGGGATAAAGCGGCTGGCTCACAAGAGCCAGCACTCAGTTATGTTGGATCGGCAGGCGAATATGGAACTGGGCGCCCTGGCCCGGTTCGCTGGCACAGCTGATACGGCCTTTCAGCAGTTGCACCACCAGGTTGTAGATGATGTGGGTGCCCAGACCGCTGCCACCCTGACCCCGCTTGGAGGTGACGAAGGGATCGAAGATGCGCGGCAAGATTTCGGGCGGGATGCCGCGGCCATTGTCCGAATAGTCGATAAACAGCTCCTCTCCCTGCTGTTCCACCTTGATGGTGATCTTCTTCGGTTTGTCCCAGTTGTCGAACCCGTGGTTGATGGAGTTGAGGATCAGGTTCGAGTAGATCTGGGTAAAACTGCCCGGGAAGGAGAATATAGACAGCTTGGGATCGCACTGGATATCCACTTCGCACTGGCTCTTCTTCAGTTTGTGGCCAAGCGAGACCACCACCTGATGGAGGTTGTCGGCGAGGCTGAAGTTGTAGCGTGCTTCCGATGACTGGTCGACCGCCACCTGCTTGAAGCTGGCAATCAGCTCGGAGGCGCGCCGCAGGTTGCTCTGCAGCAGCTGCATCGACTCGTCGAGGTTGACGGTGAACTCGTTGAGATAGGAACGCGACAGCTGTTTTGACTCTATATGAGATTTGAAATCGGCAACCCGTTCCTGCAGGTAGGAGGAGGCGGTCACACTGATGCCGATTGGGGTATTGATCTCGTGTGCCACCCCGGCCACCAGCGAGCCGAGGGAGGCCATCTTCTCCGACTCCACCAGGGTTTGCTGGGCTTGTTTCAGGTCGTCGTACGCCTTGCCCAGCTGGTTGTTGGCTTCGCTCAGGCTGCGGGTACGCTCCACCACTTTTCCTTCCAGCTGCTCGTTGAGCTGGATTATCTCCCGCTCGACCTTTTTCAGCTGGGTGATGTCGTAGCCGAAGCCGATCTGGTACTTGAGGTTCGGCCCTTCATAGAAGGGTACGAAGGTCCACTGCAGCACCAGCTCGTGGGCCTGCTGGTCATGCATGATGACCTCTTTGTCCGCCAGTGAACCTTCCGCCGCCAGAATATCGTTCAGCTCTTCCCGTTGCGCCGGGCTGACAAAGAGATCCAGCCAGTTGTGTTGCAACAGCTCCTGCTGGTGGTAGCCGGTCAGCAGTATGGCTGCCGGGTTGATGCTGGCGATGGTCAAGTCTGGTTCCATGCAGCAGATGACCATGTTGGCGGAGTTGATCAGGGTGGCGGAGAAATCCCGCTCCTGTTGCAGCTGTTCCACCGCCTGATGACGAGCGACCAGCTCGTCACGTAGCCGGGTGCGCATCTGGTTGAGGGTGGATACCAGGGTATCCAGTTCGTCGGGTTTCTTGCGCGGCTGCGGGCGGCCTTCCAGCTCCAGCGCCATGTCGAGCCGATCGAGGTTGAACTTCTGGGCGTAGTTGGCGATGCGGTTGATGTGCCTGACCACCAGATAGTAAATGATGATCAGGATACAAAATGAGACCACCAGGGTCTTGATGGTCTGGCTGACCATGATCAGCACTGACTTCTCAATCAGACGCTGGTAAATCTGCTCCAGCGACGCGGCGACAAACAGCTTGCCGACAATTTCCCCCTGATAGGTGAGATTGAACTCCTGGGAGATGTCATAGCTTTCCCGTTCCACTCCCTGGGTCAACAGTGGCACTTCGGAGTTGCCGAGCATCTCCTTGACCATCACAAACTGCATGTTAGGCAGGTTCATGATCCCTTCGATCTGCACCTTGACCTGCTCCTCATCGAGGTTCCACAAGCTGGCGGCAATAGGTTGCAAAAAGGAGGCTTCGATCTGGCCGATGCTGTCTTCGATGACGGCGACATCCTTGCGGTAATCCCAGGCGAGTTGCAGCACCGTAATGATCATCGCCAATACGGTACTACACACCAGAATATAGGAGAGCAGGCGGTATGAGAGTCCGTTGCGGCCTACGGCCTCGGCGGTCTTGGAGATGAGTCCTGACATGGCGTCCTTGCGGTCTGGATGTTGTGTTTTTTAGTTTAACTGCTTCATGGACTTATGTCGTCTTTCCTGCGAACCATAAAAAAGGCCCCGTATCGGGGCCTTGGCAAGTGATTGATGATCAGTGTCCGCCGTTTGCCTTGGGCGGAATGGTTTCATCGAATACCGGCAAGGGTTTGTGCTCGGAAGCCAGATAGGTGTAGATCACCGGCAGTACGAACAGGGTGAACAGGGTACCGATAGCAAGGCCTGCCACGATGACGATACCGATGCTGAACCGTTGTGCTGCACCGGCGCCTGCGGCGTAGAGCAGCGGGATCAGACCGGCAATCATGGCGGCGGTGGTCATCAGGATCGGACGCAGACGCACCTTGGCGGCTTGCATCACGGCTTCCATCCGGTTCATGCCGCGCAGCAGCTGCTCTTCCTTCGCTACTTCACAGATCAGGATGCCGTGCTTGGTAATCAGACCCACCAGGGTGATGAGGCCCACCTGGGAGTAGATGTTCATGGTCGCTAGTCCCCATGCCAGGGCAATCAATGCTCCACTGATGGCGAGCGGGACAGAGACCATGATGACCAAGGGGTCACGCACCGACTCGAACTGGATCGCCAGCACCAGGAAGATGATGGCCAGTGCCAGCGCGAAGGTGGCATAGAGCGCATTGCCTTCGGTGACGAACTGACGGGCTTCACCCATGAAGTCGTAACGATAGCCTTGCGGCAGCTTCTCGTCGGCGGTGGTCTGGAACCAGTTGATCGCATCACCCATGGCCACACCCGGAGCCGGAACGGCACCGATAGTGGCGGAGTTCAGCTGGTTGAAGTGGGGCAGGGCGCGGGGCTCGCCAACCACTTCAATGGTGATCAGGCTGCCGAGCGGGATCGACTTGCCATCTGCGGCCCGCACGTAGTAGCCCTTGATGGACTCCGGATTGAGACGGTATTTGCGCTCGACCTGCGGGATCACCTCGTAGGAGCGGCCATCCAGGTCGATACGGTTGACGTAACCGTCCGCCATCATGGTGCCCAT